>NZ_JAAAJC010000005.1 GCF_009900715.1 Halococcus salsus | reverse complement strand
CCTCCGGCCTCACTCGCGGTACGATCGCTAACCCGCCTCCGCACAGCACCGCCAGCCGCTCCGGCACCACACCGCCGAAGCCCTCGGACGCTTCGCGTCCTCGCCCTTCATCCGCCAGGAAAACGCCAGCAACAGCACCGCCACCGCACGGCGGCCGCACCGCAACCGCCGCCCCGCCGTCAATCGGGCCGTTCCATCCGAAACCGGTCGCCGGTGTGGCAGTAGTAGCTTCCGGATAACCGGCCGACGGCGTCGACCTTCGTCACGTCGAGTTTACCGTCCGTCGTCACGCCGTCCGCGAGGTGAGCGAGCACGACCTCGCCGAGCACCATGGTGTTCGAACCGATCTCGACGGCGTCGTAGAGTTCGCACTCGAAAGCGACCTCGATCCCCGCGACGCGGGGCGGGTCGACCCGTTCTGAGGGCGTGGTTTCGAGCCCCGCGTGCTCGAACTCGTTCTCGCCCGGTGCGAGGGTGGCGCTCGTGGCGTTCATCGCTTCCGCGAACGGTTCCGTCACGACGTTGACGACGAACTCCTCGGTCTCCAGTGCGTTGCGCGCCGAATCCGCGAGCCCCTCGGGCCGACCGGGCCGCGCGCTCGGTGCGAACATCACCACCGGTGGATCGACGTTGACCACGTTGAAGAAGGAGTACGGCGCGAGATTGAGTCCCCCGTCCGCAGCCACCGAACTCACCCACGCGATCGGCCGCGGCACCACCGCTCCCGCGAGGGTCCGATAGAACGAATCGACCGTCTCCGGGTCGAGCTTCATCGCCGACCGCCCCCGACGCGCCACCCGAGTCGCCGCGCTCGGCAGAACTGCTCCGACATAGCTACCGACCCGAGGGGGCACGCCGGCATACGACTGCCGATACCCGAACCGGTGTCCGGGAACCCCGCACCCATGCCCTATGGTCTTTTGTCGGCGTGCGCTGGAGGAGTGGTATGCTCGTCATCGAGAACGCGACCGTCGTGGACGTCGACGGCGCACGGGACGGACCGCTGGCCATCGAGAACGGCGAGATCGCGGACGTCGGGGAGGCTCCCGAGGCTCCGGATACCGTCATAGACGGCGACGGTGACGTGGTCGCGCCGGGTCTCGTCGATTCACACGTCCACATCGCGATGGACGGCCGGCCGAACACCGAGTCGGTCCGCTCGGACTCGACCCCGACGCTCGCCTACCGCGCCGCGGAGAACCTGCGCGAGACGGTCGAGGCCGGGGTCACGACGGTCCGCGACCTCGGCTCGCCTGGCACGCTCGGCCCCGACTCCCGTGACGCGGTCGCCGACGGCTCCATCCCCGGTCCGCGGGTGGTGCCGTGTGGCTCACCGGTCGTGATCACCGGCGGGCACGGCCACTGGTTCGGTCGCGAGGCCGACGGGCCCGCGGAAGTCCGAAAGGCCGTCCGCGAACAGCTGAAGAAGGGTGCGGCGGTCGTGAAGACGATGGCCACCGGCGGCGTGCTCACCGAAGGGGCCGAGATCGGTGGCTTCGAGATGTCGCCCGCCGAACTCGACGCGCTGGTGGACGCGGCGAACGCGAAGGGTCGTCCGACCGCCGCCCACTGCCACGGCGCGAGCGGGATCGAGAACGCCGTGCGAGCCGGGATTTCGAGCGTCGAGCACGGCACGTTCATGGGCCGCGAGGCCGCCGAGCTGATGGCCGAGAACGACACCTACTGGGTGCCGACGGCCTCCGCGCTCTCCGGCATCACCGAGAACGGGAGCGAGGCCGGCATCCCGAAGTGGGCGGTCGAGAAGGCCGAACAGGCCGCGGCGGCCTTCGAGGATGCCTGGGACCACGCGCTCGACGCGGGGGTCCCGATCGCGATGGGCACCGACGCCGGCACGCCGTTCAACCACCACCGGGACGCCGCCACCGAACTCGAACGGATGGTCGAGCACGGTCTGTCCCCCGAAGCCACCTTCGAGGCCGCGACCGTGAACGCCGCCGACCTGCTCGGGCTCGACGACGTCGGCAGGCTCGAACCGGGTGCGCGCGCCGACTGCGTGGTGCTCGATAGCGACCCCCGGGAGGACGTGAGCGCCTACGCGACCCCGAAGACGGTCGTCGCGAACGGCGTCGTGGTCTGAGGCTCCCCCTATTCCGCCGGATCGACGTTCGCGGGGTCGGATACGTCCTCGAAGGCTTCCCGTGAGAGCTCCATGTTGACGGTCGCACCGACCACGGAGCCATCGGCGACGGCAGAGGCTATCGAGGCTGGATAGCCGCTGGACGCGTCGCCCGTCACGAAGAGACCCGGAACAGCGGTGAAACCGAACCCGTGCTGGGATTGCGTCGTCTCGACAACGCCCATCCGATTCACGTCGAGCCCGAGTCGGTCCGGAAGCTCACTGTGTTGCTCCATCGGCGGCGGATAGAAGAGCGCGCGGCGAGCGACGTCACGACCGTCCGCGAGGGAGACGCTTTCGAGCCCGTCCTCGGAGCCGTCGAGCCCGATGATCGGTTCGTCCTCGATCGCGATACCGCGCTCGGTGAACATCGACCGCGTCTCCGCGTCGAGGACGTCCGTTCCATCGGTGAAGACGACGAGGTCCCGACTCAGGTTGTAGATGAGCTTCGCGTAGTCGGGTAGGTGCGGGTGTTCGTCCTTGATGAGGACCCCCAGCGGTTCGTCGCGGACTTCGTAGCCGTGGCAGTAGGGACAGTGATACACCCCGTTCCCCCACAGCGCTTCGAAGCCGTCGGTCTCGGGGAGCACGTCACGCACCCCGGTCGCGACGACGATCTTCTCGCTCGTGACCGTCTCGCCGGTATCGAGCGTGACGGCGAACCCGGGTTCGTCCTCCGTGACGGCGGTCACCCGGGCATCTCGAAACTCGCCACCGTACCCGGCGACCTCCTCGCGACCCAGCCGACGGAGCGCCGTGGGTCCGATACCGTCCCTGGTCAGATAGCCGTGGGCCTCGTCGGCCGGCCCGTTCCGTGGCTCGTCGTCGTCGCAAACTAGTACGTCACGGCGCAAGCGCCCCAACTGAAGCGCGGCGCTGAGACCTGCTGGCCCGCCACCGACGACGACCACGTCGTACGCGGGACGTCCTCCACCGGAAGCGTTGTTGTCCGTCACGGTATTAACTACGATGGCGGTCTTAATAACTCCTCTGGGCGAGATGTGAATCGCTCGGCGACGCTCGCACGAGAGAAGTCGAGAGATCCCCTCGTTCCCACGTCGCCACTACTCACGCCGTCTGTGAGCTGTGGAGACGTGGTGAGTGGTCGAAAGAAGTCCGCCGACGTCCCGTGGTTCAGTCGTCGCCGAGCGCGTTGCCGAGCAGGGTGAGCGCCGCACCGAGCAGCGCCGCGTTCTTGAGGAAGTTGATCCGTTCGCCCTGGCGCTGGCCCTCGCCCTCCTCGTAGTTCCAGAAGTCGTGCATCTGGGGGGTCACGCCGGCGAGGAACGCGATGACCGCGCCCGCGGCGAGCACGGGGAACAGCCCCAGCGCGACGCAGACGCCGCCGACCGCGAGCATGCCGCACGAGAACGGAACGAGTTTGTCGGCCATCGGGACGCCCTCGGATTCGGCGTAGGCGATCGCCCCTTCCATGTCCTGGAAGTGGTTGAGACCCATGAACGCGAGCAGGCCGCCGAAGACGATCCGGCCGAGCCGCGAGAACACGTTCATCGGTCGGCCTCCACACCACGCTGTTCGCCGTCGATACCGGTCGTTCGGATCTGTAGATTCGTCACAACGGTCCGAAGGGGTGTGGCCTACATAGCTCTTGGTGGACGGCGGGGTAACCCGCTGACATCGATGTCAGCACCCCCGCCGAGCGGGCACCTCGATTCGTCGCTCGAAAGACGGCACTGGCCGACCGTGACCGCCTCAGAACAGCCCGATACCGAGTGCGTACGGCCACTCGACGCCACTCAGCGCGAGGAGCGCGAGCGCACCGCCGGCGAGGGCCGCGTTCTTCTGGAAGGCGGTCAGTTCACTTCCTCGCTGGTCGTCGGGTGCCGCCCAGAAGTCGTGCATGGTGACGGCCGAGACGACCAGGAACACGAGGAGCGCGCCCGCACCGAGCGTGGGAAACACGCCGAGGACGACCGCGAGGCCACCGAGCACCAGCTGTCCACCGGAGAACGGCACCAGCACGCCCGCCGCCGGGATGCCCTTCGACTCCGCGTAGGGCGCGAGTCCGTCGGCGTTCGTGAGGTGTCCGATCCCCATGTACGCGAGCACCCCGCCGAAGAGTATCCGGGCGACCAGAAACAGCACGCCGGCCCCCGCCGCGTCGAAAGCCCCCGTCTGGAGGGGGATCACTCGTTCATCACCGGTCGATACGTCATTTCGTCGAATCGTACTATCGATATCACGACGTTAGCTGGTTACGATACGAACCTATATATCTGCTCGCGGACATAGGAGCCACCAGATAACAACGATGTCATCACAACAGGTCGTCCCGACGGAGGGGCCGTGTGCGGTCGTCGAATCGCTTGGCCAGATCGGTTCGCAGTGGCGACTGGTCGTGCTCTACGAACTCCTCGACGGCGAGCAGCGGTTCAACGAACTCAAGCGCTCGACCGACGCCAACGCCCGCACCCTCTCGCGCGTCCTCGACGACCTCCGGGAGTCCGGGCTGGTCGAGCGCCGCGCCGAGACCGACGCCCCGATCGCGACCTACTACCGCCTCACCGAGAAGGGCGCGGCGCTCTGTCCGGTCTTCGACGAGGTCGAGGCCTGGGCCGACGACTGGCTCTAGGAACCACCTTTCACGTCCCCACCTTTTGCTGCGGTCGCTCGTTCGCCTTCGGCTCACTCGCTCCCTGGCAAAATGTGGATCAAAAGCGCATCGGGTTCCCGCTGGTCACCCTCGCGCCCGCTCGCTCGTTTCACTCGCTCGCGGTGGGATCACTACCACCTCCGCAACCGCCACCGCACAGCACCGCGACCGCCGAAGCCCTCGGCGCGCTCGCTCCGCTCACGGGTCACTCCGTTCCCCGTTCGCATCCGAGGTTCTCCCTTCGGTCGAACCTCGCGCCGCTCGCGGTGCTCGTTTCACTCGCACTCCCGCCTCGCCCTTCATCCACCAGGAGAGCACCGCAACCGCCACCGCGCGGCGGCCGCACCGCAGCCGCACCGCGACCGCTGCCTACCCGTGTGTGTACCCACGGTCGGGAAGTGGCTCGCCGTCGAGTGAAATCCCGTCTTCGACCACCGTCCCGATCCGCGTGACCGCCACGTCGGTCGCATCTCGGGCGGCTTCGAACTCGTTCTCGGGAACCGTGAACAGCAACTCGAAATCCTCGCCGAAGAAGGTCCCGAGTTCGCGTCGTTCCTCCCGATCCTCGGCGACCGAATCGACCGACTCGTCGATGGGGAGCGGGGTCCGGACCGCGAAGCCACAACCGCTCGCGTCGGCCAGCTGGTGGAGCGAGCGCGCCAGCCCGTCCGAGACGTCCATCATCGCGCTCGCGTGCGGGCGGAGGGCCCGTCCTGCCGCCACTCTCGGGGTGAACCGAAAGAGGTCGTTCGCGCGCTCGATCTCGCCCGCCTCGAACAGCCGAAGGGCTACCCCGCTCCGCCCGAGGCTCCCCGTAACACAGACCGCTTCGCCGATCCTCGCGCCCGAGCGAGGGACTGGGTCCGTCGTGCGGCCGACCGCCGTCGTCGAGACGGTGAACTCCTCGTGGGTGTCGAGGTCGCCGCCGACGTACGAGGCCCCCACCGCCTCGCAGACGGCCCGTGCGCCGTCGACGAATTCGAGGAGCCCCTCGTCGAACTCGGGGGCGGCGTAGACCGCGAGCGCGGCGCGGGCGTTGGCTCCCATCGCTGCCACGTCCGAGAGCGACGCGCCGACCGCGCGCCAGCCCGCCGTGTAGCGTGTGACTCCACCCGGAAAGTCCGTGGTCTCGTGGAGCATGTCGGTGGTGAGCACGAGGTCCTCGACCACCGCACAGTCGTCGCCGGCGGCCGGGAGGCGTCCGGCGAGGCGTTCGAGTGCCGTCCGCTCGTCCATGGACCGGATCGGTCGGCCCGCGACAAAACCCGTCCGGTCGGAAACCCCGCCACCGGACGTGTTTCGGAGGGTTCATGCCACGGTCGGTCGTTCGACCGACATGATACGCGAGGGCGACCTCAGAACCACGCTCGTGGGGTTCGCGGGTGCGCTCTGTGTGCTCGCCGTCCTCCTCTGGTTCGTCGGCGTCGGGGACGTCGTCTCCGCCCTCTCGATGGCGAGCCCACCCGTGCTCGTGGTCATCGTGGTGGTCGCGACCTGCTGGCTCACCGCCTGGGGGCTCTCGCTTCGTACGGTGCTCGGCGTGCTCGGCGCGCCGATCACGATACCCTCCGCGGTCCTCGTCTTCGCCGGCGCGACGTTCGCCAACAACGTCACCCCGTTCGGCCAGGCCGGCGGCGAACCCGTGAGCGCGCTGCTCGTCTCGCGGGCCTCCGACAGCGAGTACGAGACCGGTCTCGCCGCCATCGCGAGCGTCGACGCGCTCAACTTCGTCCCCTCGATCGTGCTCGCGCTCCTCGGGCTGGGCTACTTCGCCACCACGATCACCTTCGGCCAGAACCTCGAGTTCGTGGCGGTCGTCGTGGTCGCGTTCGCCATCCTGCTGGTCGCGGCGGCCTACTTCGGCTGGCGGAACCGCTACCGGGTCGAACACGCCGCCGTGGACAAACTCACACCGCTGATCCGGTGGGTCTCGGGAGCGCTCCCGCGCGTCTCCCCGCCGACGGAGGACGCGCTCGAACGCCGTATCGAGGGCTTCTTCACCGCCGTCGAACGCGTCGGCACCAACCCACGGGGACTCCTGCTCGCGCTCTCGTTCTCCGCGCTCGGGTGGATCGGGCTCGCGACCTCGCTCTGGCTCTCGCTGTTCGCGCTCGGCTACACCGTCCCGCCCGCCGTGGTGCTCGTCGCGATCCCCGCGGGCGCGATGGCCGGCGTCACCCCGCTTCCCGGTGGGCTGGGTGGCGTGGAGATCGTCCTCGGCGCGCTCGTGAGCGCGACCACCGGCGGCATCCCCTCGGCGACGATCGTCGCCGCCGTCGCCATCCACCGCGGCGCGACCTACTTCCTCCCGACGGTGATCGGCGGCGGTACCGCCGCCATCCTCGCCGACCGGTGACGGGATCGCGCTCTCACCGTCCACCGTGGCGCGCGCTCGCGGTCGGCGCGAACGACGGTGAGCGCCGAGCGCTGACACCGTGTGAGGGATGAGCACCGAAGCGAACGAGCCGAAGGCGAGTGAGCGAGGAGCGGAGTCGGCTGGGGAGGCGTGTGGTCGTCGTGGGGCGGTGCTGTGCGGTAGCGGGGCGGTCTCTCGTTTGTGTCGGGACTCGTCTCCGATACCGAATCGAACCGAGAAAAACCCTCTCCGAACGGCTCCGTGTCCCGCACTTTCACCTAGTCGAGTCGGTCGGCGAACCCGAACCGGGGTTTCACGTCCTCGACCCGGACCGCGACCTCCTCGCCCTCGTCGGCACTCCGGACGAACAGGGTGTACTCCTCGACCTTCGCGATGCCGTCACCCTCGTCGCCGGTGTCGGTGATCGTGACCACCAGTTCGTCGCCCGGCTCGACCGGCGCGGTCATCCGGCCCTTCCCCACGAGATAGAGTTCCGAGGACTCGTCGCGCGAGGCGTCGGGGCGAACGGTCCTGACGTACTCGAACTCGGCGTCGATGTCGGCTTCGAGCGCGTCGAGGTCCCGGCCGTCGAAGACCTTCGCCACGAAGTCGCCACCCGGTGCGAGCACGTCGAGCGCCACGTCCAGCGCCTGCCGAGCGAGGTAGACCGAGCGCGCGTGGTCGAGGTCGTACTCGCCGGTCATGTTCGGGGCCATATCCGAGAGCACGACGTCCGCCTCGCCGACCCGCTCCGCGAGGTCCGCCTGGACGTCCTCGTCGGTGAGGTCGCCGCGAACGGTCTCGACCCCATCCAACGACTCGATCCGCTGGCGGTCGACGCCCACCACGCGACCGGTGCCGACGCGCTCGGCGGCGACCTGGAGCCAGCCGCCCGGCGCGGCCCCGAGGTCGACAACGGTGTCGCCGTCCTCGAAGAGGATCGCCGTCTCGTCGAGCTGCTGGAGCTTGTAGGCCGATCTGGAACGATAGCCCTGCTGTTTCGCCTTGTTGTAGTACTCGTCTCGGCCGCTCATGCCCCCTCTCGGAACCCGGAACGCTTGTGGATCCCGGTTCGCGGGTCCTTTGGGTCCTCAGTTGTTTCCAGTAACGATATTCGCCACCTTCGTGCGGTCGAACAGCTGTTCGCCTTTCGGGATCTCGGGGTAGGGATCCCCACTGGTGTAGTCGGGCCACTCGCCGAACCGGTCGGGGTAGAGCTGTTTGGCGGTCATCTCCAGTTGGAAGAGGTTCATCAGCGGGCCCTGGGTCGGGTCGCCCGAGGGGTAGACCCGGTCGTTCTGTACGGCCGTGATGTTGCTCGCCACCGAATCGTTTTCGAGGGTGTTTCGGATGTCGCCGACGTCGTAGTACGAGGCGATGCCGTACTGGTGGAGGATGACGTCGGGGTCGACCTCGAGCATCTGCTCGAAGTCGTAGGAGGTCCCGTACTCGATGTCGCTCGCGACGAACGCGTCGGTGGCCTGAAGCGGTCTGACGTGGGCGTTCCCGAAGCCGGGGCTGTTGATCTTCGAGGGGTAGAACGTCCCGTCCATGAAGAGGAGTTCGGCCACCGCGGGTCGTTCGCTCTTCGGCGGGAGGTTCGACCGGATCCGCTGTACGAGGTCGTCGTGGATCGACGCGAGCCGCTGGAACCGCTCGTGCTGCTGGAAGACCCGTGAGATCTTCTCGGCGATCTCCCAGAGGGTGTAGTACTGGTAGTCGCTCCGGTAGGGTTTCGGTGGCTGAGTGTTGTCGCGGCTGTAGTTGTTGCCGAACCACGGGGCGACGTTGTTCTGGATCTCCGTCACGTCGGATTGGCTCCAGCCGTCGAACGAGACGACGAGTGCAGGATCGATGAGGTGGAGGTCCGAATCGAGCTCGTAGAACAGCTCCTTGCTGACGCTGATGCCACTGGACCCGCCCTCGTTGAGCTGCTGGAGCCCGCTGCTGTCGAAGGAGACGCCGTCGAGACGCTCGTAGTACGCGCTGAGGGTGTTCCCGCCGGCCTCCGCACTGAACCCGAGCGAGTTCACGGCGTCGCCGGCACCGAACGCGACCATCGAATCCGCGGCGTACAGACTGTAGACCATGACCTCCTCCGGAACGCCGTCGAAGCTCACCTCGCCCGCGGGGGCCATCGAGACCGAGTACGACCCCGACGTCCCCGAGGACTGGGTCGACTCCGCCGTCCCCGCCGCCCCGGACGTGTCCGTTCCCGAGTTCGATCCCGAGCCGTTGGTTGCGTCGGTTCCGGCCCCCGCGTCCCCGCTCGTCGAGTTTCCGCCCTCACCGCCGGAACCGCTACTGCAGCCAGCGAGCAGCCCGCCGCCGAGCACCACCGCACCGGACCGCAGCCACCGTCGCCGTGACACCGTCCCGTCAGTCGAGGGATCATTCACCATGTCGTTAGGCCTGCCTAAAACAGTAAATCGGTTTCGGTCCTCGATACGATGGGCCTGGGAGCGAACGCGCATCTTTTATAAGCTGCCTGTTCGTACCGCGGTCATGTTCAACGCGATCGTGAGCGCGGGGACCCTGCGGACGGCCCTCGACTCGGTGAGCGTCCTCGTCGAAGAGTGTAAGCTCCACCTCAACGAGGATCAGGTCGAGATCCGGGCGGTGGACCCCGCGAACGTGGGGATGGTCGACCTCACGCTCTCGGCCACCGCCTTCGAGTCCTACGAGGCCGACGGCGGGGTCATCGGGGTCAACCTCTCGCGCCTCCAGGACATCGCCGGGATGGCGGGTGGCGACGACCTCGTCCACCTCGAACTCGACGAGGAGACCCGGAAACTCCACATCTCGATCGACGGGCTGGAGTACACCCTCGCGCTCATCGACCCCGACTCGATCCGGCAAGAACCCGACATCCCCGACCTCGACCTCCCCGCGACGATCGTGCTCGAAGGCCGCGACATCAATCGCGCGGTGAAGGCCGCCGACATGGTCTCCGACCACATCGCGCTCGGCGTGAACGAGGCCGACGAGCAGTTCTACGTCGACGCCGAGGGCGACACCGACGACGTCCACTTCGAGCTCGACAACGACGACCTCATCGACCTCACCGCCGGCCCCGCCCACTCGCTCTTCTCGCTCGACTACCTGAAGGACATGAACAAGGCGATCCCCGGCGACGCGGAGGTCACCCTCGACCTCGGCGAGGAGTTCCCCGTCAAGCTCCACTTCGACATCGCCGAAGCCGAAGGGAGTGTCACCTACATGCTCGCGCCGCGCATCCAGTCGGACTAGACACCCACTTTTTTAGGCGGGGGAATCGGGCCGCTTCGCGGCCCTCAACCCCCGCCCAAAAACCTGGACTAAAAAGGGCCGCTCACTCGCTTCGCTCGTTCGCGGTACAACTACTACCAACCGCACAGCAACCGCCACCGCCTCCGCCGAAGCCCTCGCTCACGCCTTCGGCGTTCACTCGCCCTTCATCCGCCAGGAGAGCACAGCTCTCCTGAGCCTCGGCTCACGTTCGTTCGGCGAGACGCAAGGACCGCACCGCAACCGCCCGGCGGCCGCGGCTCCACCGCGACCGACCCGCCGGTCACTCGTCGGGATACTTCGGCTCGCGCCGCTCGGCGCGTTCGAGCGCGCGCTCGATCACGCTCCGAACGTCACCGTGGAACTCGCCGCCGTGGCCGGCGTACATCCGCTCGACGCCGTCGGGCAGTCGGTCGAGGATCCGTCGGATGCTCTCGATGAGTTCCTCACGGGACTGACCGGCCATGTCCGTTCGACCGAAGCTCCCGTCGTCGAACGCGCCGTCGTCGTGGACCACGACGTCGCCCGAGAAGATCGTCGTCTCCGACAGGAGGGAGACGTGGTCGTCGGCGTGGCCCGGCGTGTGGACGACCTCGAAGGACTCGTCGCCGATCTCGACCGTGTCACCGTCGTCGATCGCCTCGGTTCGGCGTGGATGATCGCCATATGCGAGGAGGTCGGCGTCGAACGCGTCGAGCACCGCGTCGAGTTCCGCGACGTGATCGCCGTGCTGGTGGGTCAGAACCACCGCATCGAGGTCGTCGACGTGCTCGGCCACCCGGTCCTCGACGCCGGCCATCGCACCGGCGTCGACCAGGACGTTTCGCGCGCCCTCGACCAGAAACACGTTCGCGGTGAACGTGTCCGCGCCCTCGGTGACGTTGGTGATCGCCATGCCCCTGGGTCGGCGCGGCGGGCCTTTCAGCCTGCCGGCGATGGTTCGAAAATTGACAAACGACTTTTCAATGAGGACTTCATATCGTCGTGTATGGGATTCGGTAGCTACGATGAGTCCGAGCAATCGAGCCAGGACTACGACCAAGACCTCGACGAGAGCCTCGAAACCGAGGAGGCGGCCCACGCCGGCGAGGTCAGCTTCGAGTTCGGCGCGTCGAACGACGAACTCCTCGACAGGCTCGAGGACATCAAAGAGGAGTGAAGACCGGGACCCGTGCGCTCGGGGTCGCCGCGTCCGCCCGCGACGACGACCGGAGCACGCTCGCGGGCTGTGTGGTCCGCGCCGACCGCGCCGTCGACGGGTTCGCGTTCGGCTCCTGTACCGTCGGCGGCACCGACGCCACCGCCGCTGTCATCGACCTCTTTTCGACGCTCGACCGCGAGGACGTCCGCTACCTCCTGATCGCGGGTATCGCGCCCGCCTGGTTCAACCTCCTCGACCTCTCTCGAATCCACCGCACCGCCGAACGACCCGTGCTCTCGGTCTCCTTCGAGGCGAGTCCGGGGCTCGAACCCCCGCTCCGCGAGGCGTTCTCGGGCACGGCGCTCGACAGCCGGCTCGATATCTACCGAAACCTCCCGCCACGCCACGAGCTCGCGCTCGACGACGGGACCGTATTCGTCCGGAACGTCGGCTGCTCGGACGACGACGCCGACGACGTGGTTCGAGGGTTCACCCCCGAAGGCGGTCGACCCGAACCACTGCGGGTCGCCCGACTCGCCGCCCGCGCCGCCGACACCTGGTGCGACCCCACGAACTGAGTTTCGAGTTTCCGACTCAGTCGGCGCTCGGTCGTGGCTCGCCGGCGTCGGCCCGCGAGCGCGCGTAGCCCACGATGGCGTAGACCACGGGCGTATCGCACAGCGCGATCAGGAGTTTGAGGAGGTACTGCCCGACCGCGAGGCCGATCAGAACCGAGCCGGGGAGCACGCTGCCGACCCCGAGGAGCTGCGGGGCGAGGTAGAAGGCGACCCCGACGAAGATCGCGGTGTCGATCGCCTGGCTGGTCGCGGTCGAGCCGATGTTCCGGAGCCAGAGCGCGCGGCCGTCGGTGTAGCTCCTGAGCCGGTGGAAGACGAAGACGTCCCAGTTCTGGCTCACGAGGTAGGCCAGCAGGCTCCCGACCACGACGTTGGTGCTCGCGCCGAGCACCGTCGCGAACTGGGCGGGGTCGACGCTGGAGGCGGCGGCGGGTGCGGCGATCGTCGTCCAGACGAGGCCGAGGAGCACGAGGTTCATCACGAACCCCACGGTGACGAGGGCGTGGGCGGCGCGGCGACCGTAGAGTTCGGCGTAACAGTCGGAGGCGAGGAAGGTGAGCGCGTAGGCCAGCGACGCGCCGGGCAGTATCAGCTCCGCCCCCGTCACCGGGAGCGAGACCGGGATCGGAAAGCCCAGGATCTTGGTCGCGGTGAGCTGGGCGGTCACGAGCGCGGTCGTGAAGAGCGCGACGAGGGCGACCTGAATCGTGGACGCGCGCCCGACCCTCGACGCGTCGGCGGTCTCGCTCACCCGTGCCTCCCACGGCGAGCGGGTCGTCTGCGGCGTGTCGTGGTCACAACCGAAGCGGACGCCACGCGAAAATGAGCCCTTCGTTCGTCAGTCGGCGCTCTCGCGCTGGTCCCGGCGCTGGGTGGTGCGTCGCCCGCCGAGGGTGTAGATCCAGAGCAGCGCGAGGCCGAGCCCGTAACAGACCATCACGGGGATCCCGAGGATGAACATCATGAACACGCCGCGCGGCGAGGCGTAGGCGGTGAACGCGAACACGCCCACCGTCACCTCGCGCCAGCGGTTGCGCATCCCGCGGTAGGGGACCAGCCCGGCGCGGTGGAACAGCAGCATCGTCACCGGTATCATCGCGAGCAGGCCGATACCCGCGGTGGTGAAGAAGACCAGCCAGCCGGCCGCGCTGATCCGGTAGGCCACCACCATGTTCGCGCCGACCACGTCGGCCGTGAGCCACGAGATCACGGTGGGAGCGATCGTCGTATAGCCGGCCGCGATCCCGCCGACGAGGCTCGCCAGGAGCGCGCCGCCCCACAGGAACAGGACGCGTCGGTCCCCGCCCGCGAGGCCGCGCTCGCGGAGGGCGGGCCAGGCGTAGTAGAGCACCAGCGGGAGCACGACGATCGCCGCGAAGAGCGTACTGAGTTTTATCTCGAAGACCAACGCCTCGACGGGGTGGAGCTCGACGACGCCGACCTGTTCGGGCCGGACCGTGGCGGGGAGACGCGAGAGGAAGTCCGCCCGGATCCCACCGATCCCACCCTGTGAGAGCCAGATGAACGTTCCGGCGAGCACCGCCATGAACAGCCCGAGGATGAGGAACGCCCGCGACCGGAGGCTGTTGAGCACGAACGTGATGTCGTAGTAGTAGCCCCCGATGTCGTCCTCGGTGGTCTCCTCGGCGGTGAACGCGTCCACCACCCCGGTCGTGGTCCGGGTGAGCCGGTCGCTGAAGTCGTTCGTTTCGTCCGCCGGTTCGTTCGCGGCTCCCGGTTCACCCGTGTCCTCGTCGGCATCGAGCCGGTCGTCGCCGTCGGCGGCGTTCGCGGCGTCGAAGCGGTCGAGGACCGCTTGGGCCTTGTTCGGATCGCCGTCGCTCATCGCCATGCTGGCCTGAGCGGTGGCCTCCTGTTCGCTCATCGCGGTGAACACCTCCGGGGGCGCGGCCCGGACGCCGGCCTCGTCGAGCTCGGCGACGTCGATGGACGCCGGCGCACCCGGACGGCCCGGGGCGGACTCGGCGGCGACCGCGACCGCCCGGTAGGTGACGACGCCCAACGTGACCGACAGCACGAACAGGAAGAGAACGAGCCCGACCAGCGCGATCGCGGCGTCGCGCGGCAGGCCGAACAGCGGGCCGATGTAGACGAACAGGGGGTCGGACGGCGAGAAGTACGGGGTTCTGAACAGGAGCTGGTTGACGTAGCCACCGGCACCGAGGGCGATGGCCCCCGCGACCAGCCCGGTGACGACCACCGGGACCCCGAGCACCGGCCGCCAGCGCGCGCGCGCCACGTCCCGAACGGAGACCGCGCTCCCACCGCGCTGGAAGGTCACGATGATCTTCGTGAAACCGAGGCTCAGCGCGTAGAGCACGATGATCGGGACCGCCCAGAGCACCTGGGTGAAGGGGTCGGGCGGCGAGAACAGCGCGCCGAAAGCGAACGCCCCGACGATCGCGTACTTCCACTTGTCGCGGAAGGTCTCGTAGGGGACGACGCCGGTGAGGCTGAGCCCGGTCATCGCGAGCGGGAGCTGGGCGGCGATCCCGAACGAGGCCGAGAGCAGGAGGATGAACTGCGCCCAGTAGACGATCGAGTAGTGGGGTTCGAAGCCGACGTTGACCGCGTTGGTCGCGAGGAACTCGAACATCAGCGGGAAGAAGACGAAGTAGCCGTACGCGACACCGACGACGAACAACAGCGCGCTCACCAGCAGGATGACGCCGACCTTCCAGCCGGCGCTGACGTGTGGCCAGTAGCCGCGTTCGTCGAGGGCGTCCCGGGAGTAGTAGAGCAAGGGCGGGAGCGCGACCAGCCCGCCGACCACCAGCGCGATCTTCGCCTGGAGCAACGGCACGTCGAACGGCGTGATGGCGTTGACGGAGGTCTGGCTCGCGATTCGGGGCGGGAGCGGGGCGAAGAGGTCGGTCTTGAGGCGGTCCCAGACGTAGAGCCAGAGCGCGTAGAACGAACCCAGAAAGCCGATCAGGAAGACGATGGCGACCTTCTGGAGATGGGTCTGGGCGGCGGACAACATCGCGCCGAGGGTTTCCCGTCCGCGCGCAACCGACCGGCGGACGTCCTCGTCGACGGCTCCGGACATCTCTCTCCTTCGACGCGGATAGCCGACTCGTCGTTATCAATCTTGTCTCCCGCGCCCGGCCGGAGAAGAAGGCTTACAACCCCCACGCGACCATCGACCATACGATGGCGGAATCGACGGGGACAGGGGGCGTCACGAACGAATCGAGCGAGTCGAACGCGCCGCTCGACGACGCCGAGATGCCGCTCGCCGACCACATCGAGGAGATGATAAAGCGGCTGGGGGTGGTGCTCGTGGCAATGGCGCTGGTCTCGGGCGTCGTCTTCCTCGTGGCCGACGACCTCATCAACTTCATCTGGTACTCCCTGCTGCCCGGCTCGGCCCAGCTCTGTCCGGACGCGCCCGCCGACGTGGCGGCGTGTCCCCGGGTCTACGACCCGCTCGGATTGATCCTCGCGCGGCTCAAGGTCTCGACCCTCGCGGGCTTCGTGGTGGCGCTGCCCCTCTTCGTCTACGAGACCTACGCCTTCATGCGCCCCGGGCTCTACCCCCGCGAGCGCCGCTACTACATCGCGTCGGTGCCGGCGAGCCTCGTGCTCGCGGTCGTGGGTGTGGCGTTCGCCTTCCTGGTCGTCTTGCCCGTTATCTTCACCTACTTCCTGAGCTACTCCGAGGCCGCCGCGAACATCGCGTTCGGCCTCACCGAGACCTTCGGGCTGATGACGCTGTTGATGGGCTTTTTCGCGCTCGTCTTCCAGATCCCGCTGTTCGTGATGCTCGCGATCATGATGGGGATCACGACGCGGGCGTGGCTCGCGAGCAAGCGGCTCTACTTCTGGGGGACGTTCATCGGGGTCGCCTTCCTCTTCAGCCCCGACCCGACCGGGATGGCCCCGATCATCGTCGCCGCGACGATGATCACGCTGTTCGAGGGGACGCTCCTCTTGCTCCGGTGGACCGAATGATCTGCAACATGGGATTGTTGACCTTCACTTGAATCAAGGGCCGATATCTAAAGGAAGGTCTACTGTATCCCGGTCAACGACATCCCGTGGCTCTGGCAACTGTGCATAATCATATTCTATTATCGCGGTGACGTCAATAGCTTCAAATATTCGGTTACGCCGTTGATCATTGAATTGTCGTACACGACCATCGGCAACGAGCTGCTCAATAGCGTTGCTAGCTGATTGATATGTCATTCCCATCATTTCTGCAGCTTCGTTAACAGAGAAGTATGGTTTAGAAATAAGCCCCTCAGTGAGACGACTCACGGATGTTGGGGCAGTAGCGTACGTTGTTTTGTACCGATCACGAAGCACTAGAAGTAGTTTTGCACGAACGAATGCCTCCTCTGCCTGCCGACGAATTCCTGTTAAGAAAAAGAGGATCCATTCTTCCCACACCCCCTTCTCTGAAACATTCAACAGCAAATCGGTATATTGGTCACGAAACTGCCTGAAGTATGAACTGAGGTATAACACGGGGTGAGCTAGCGTATCTCCGCTGATCAAAAGCAGAATGATCAGCAATCGCCCAACCCGTCCATTACCATCACGAAATGGATGAATCGTCTCAAACTGATAGTGTATGAGTGCAATATCGATAAGTGTTGGATAATCACCACCGCTTTGAATGTACTCAATGAGTGCATCTAAATCAGCATGTGCCATGTTGGGTTTGGGCGGAACAAATCGAATCGGCTTTTTCCAACTTTCTTCTTCTTTGATCACCACGAAATCGCCGTGATCGTAACGAAATTCACCAGGCATAAGATCGTCTTCATCGGTCCGACCACCAACCATGAGTGTCTCATGGATCGATTTGAGTAGGGATTGATCAATATTTTTCCAACTTCTGCCAACTTCGTTGAAGTGGCTTATACCCTCGCTGAGTGCCTGAATATAGTTTTTTGCTTCGCGGATGTCATCAAGCTCGTCTTCGGATGCTTCGAGCTGTTCGATTTTGTCAGCACCCATCTCGTAACGACGAATATCGGAAACCGTCACACGAGTTCCTTCAATTTGCGACGATTGTTCAGCTTCTTTGTAGACAAAAGAGCTGAAAATAGCATTACGTTGCTCAACCTCGCCTGCGACTCCATCTAACTGGCCCAACGCATATGCTGCTGACGTTAGCTCTTCTACTATCTCAGAAGAGACAGCTAATTTCGGAGGGAGGGGGTTCGGTCGATACGCTTTTGCTAATCCTCTATCTTCACGGAGAGGAATATATTCTCCAGGTGCTTCGTCCGGGAGATCATACCCGTCGATCATCGCTTGTGATTGAATAAGCGGCGCTCAATTAAAATTCTTCGGGGTTATTTTGATCTACGCCCCCTCTATTCAGGCTCTATTCAAATTGATGTCCCACGGTTGGTTTGATAGAACCTCGTCGCTACAACGTCTCTTTAGCTGTAGCGTCACTCTGCACCGGTCATAACCGAATTTGAATAAGAGCGTCTGTGATGTCTCTTGTGAAAATTCAACTCGATAGTTTTGAACAGCGGTTACTGTAGATATCTGGTTCAATCGTTAACAATTTCTACCACGTTTTCTATAGAGGAGACCTTCAGAAAATGCTGTTTTATTACGACAGCCGGTCACGAACCGCGTCGGCGTCGTAGGCCAGCGAGAGCTCGCGCGAGCGGCCGCGACCCTCGACGGTGGTGTAGGTGGCCTCGATGAGGCCTACCCGGTCGAGCTTGTTGACGATCTCGGAGTAGCGGGTGTAGCCGAGGTCGGTCTCGTCGTGGAAGGCCTCGTAGACGTCACCCGCGCGGTCGCCGTCGTACTCGGCGACGACACGGAGCAGCGCGCGCTCGGAGTCGGTGAGCCCGCGCACCCGCCGTGAGAGGTGGACGTGACGCGATTTCTCGTAGGCGGCTTCGACGTCCTCGGCCTCGACGCGCTCGCTCGCGCGACCCTCGGCGTGGAGGCCCGCGCGCCGCAGGAGGTCGATCCCGACCCGGAGGTCGCCCGTGCCGGCGGTGAGTTCGGCGACCCGATCCAAAACCGTCGGCCCCACCACCCCCTCACGGAAGCCGCGCCGCACCCGCTCGTCGAGGATGTCGACCACCTCGTTCTCGCCGTAGGCCGGGAAGAACACCTCTTCCGGGCGAAAGACGCTCTGGACGCGACTGTCGAGTTCGGCCACCACGTCGAGGTCGAGGTCCGAGGAAACCAAGAGAACGCCGACTTTCGCGCCGGCGTGGGTCTCGTGGGCTCTGAGAAGCGAATAGAGGGTCTCGGAGGCCTCGCCCTCGTAGAAGAGGTAGTTCACGTCGTCGAGACACACGGTGAGAACCTCGTTCTCGTCGGTGAGGTGGTCGGCGATCTGCTCGAAGAGGCTCTTGAAGGAGATCCCGCTCGCGGGCGGTTCGTACTCGAAGATCGCCTCGAAGATCCGTGAAAAGACGGCGTAGCGGGTCGAATCGACCTGACAGTTGACTCTGACGGTTCTCACGCCACGCCGGCCGTCGAGCTCGGCGAAGAGCTTCTGGATCGCGGTGGTCTTCCCCGTTCCGGGTGGGCCGCGAACCATCGCGTTGAGCGGGCGCGAGCCACGGACCGCGGGCCGGAGGGCGTACTGGAGCCCGTTGAGTTGATTCTCGCGGTGGTGGAACGTCTCGGGGAGGTAGTCGACCTCGAAGACGTGTTCGTCACGGAAGACCGACTCGTCCCACGAGAGCATCCCATCGTCCGCCATCACTTTCACCACGCTCGCGGGCGGCTTCAACCCTTCGGCGGTCTCAGCTATCGGCGCGTTGCAACTTCTCGATCCGGGTCGTGAGCGCCAGAAACGTGATCGTCATGGTGAGCACCACCGCGCCCGCGGCGGCGACCCGGTGGACCGGCCAGACGTGCTGGATGACGCCGCCGACGACGTACTGGCCCGGCAGCTGTGTGTGGTGGGTCGTTCCGACGATCGGGATGAAGTAGTCCACGACGTCGTTGAAGCCGTACCAGAGGAGGGCAATAGCGACCGCCCAGACCGAGAAGTCGCTGTAGCGGTGGATCACGAACCCCTCGACGGCCATCGCGAGGTGGCTGAAGAAGAGGAATAGATAGAGCCAGAGCGGGGTGCTCGCGAGGAAGGCGTCGTGGAAGGCCAGGAGGGTGAACGGCGTCCAGAAGCCGAGTTTGAGACAGCCGAAGAAGGCGAGCATGTCGAGCAGCTCGTTCGACCGGCCGAGCTTCCAGGCGGCGATCGAGAGCGCGATGAACAGGGTCGCCATGGGGCTGTCGGGGACCACCGGCCACGCCGCCAACGGCTCGAACGCGAACTGGAAGCGGTAGTACCAGAAGCCGAAAGCGGTACCTGCGAGGTTGACGGCGACGACGAGCCACGCGAGCCGAAGCCCGAGGTCTTCGAGGATAGCGGGCACCGGCGCGACGTACCACGGCAGCGCCTCGCGGTCGGGTATCGACCCGTCGAGGAACCGACCCAGCGCACCAGCACCGCCTGCTTCGGCCATTGTGCGGGGGTCGAGCGGGCGTGGCAAAACGGTAGCGGTCGTGGTATCCCCTGACTCGCCGAAGACGAGGGTTAAGTGAATCCGGACGGTAGACCCACCATGGCCGAGGAGACCGATCTCGAAGACCTCAAGCGCGGCACCGAACTCGTCAAGCGCGGGTTCGCGCGGATGCAGCAGGGCGGCGTCATCATGGACGTCGTGAACGCCGAACAGGCACGGATCGCCGAGGACGCTGGCGCGGTGGCCGTGATGGCGCTCGAAGCCGTCCCCGCCGACATCCGAAAGCGCGGCGGCGTCGCCCGGATGGCCGATCCCGCCGACATCTCCGAGATCATCGAGGAGGTCTCGATCCCGGTGATGGGCAAATCCAGGATCGGTCACACGAAGGAGGCCCAGATCCTCGAAGCGGTCGGCGTCGATATGATCGACGAGTCGGAGGTCCTCACGCCCGCCGACGACGACTACCACATCGACAAGCGCGACTTCACCGCGCCGTTCGTCTGCGGTGCACGCGACCTCGGCGAGGCCCTCAGGAGAATCGGCGAGGGCGCAGCGATGATCCGGACGAAGGGCGAGGCCGGCACCGGCGACGTCAACCAGGCCGTCTACCACCAGCGGACGATCAAGGGCGCGATCCGCAAGCTCGAAGGAATGAGTCACGAGGAGCGCGAGGCCTACGCCCGCGAGATCGAAGCTCCCGCCGACCTCGTCCACGAGACCGCCGAAGCGGGTCGCCTGCCCGTGGTGAACTTCGCCGCCGGCGGCATCGCCACCCCCGCCGACGCCGCGCTGATGATGCACCACGACTGCGACGGTATCTTCGTCGGGTCGGGCATCTTCGGGGCCGAGAACCCCGAGGCGATGGGTGAGGCCATCGTCGAGGCCACCAACGCCTGGGACGACCCCGAGAAACTCGCCCGGATCGCGACCAGTACGGGGAAAGGGATGAAAGGTGACGCGAACGCCGATCTCCCCGAAGAGGAGATGCTGCAGGGCCGCGGCGTCTAATCCCGTTTTCGTCGGTACTTTGTGGACGGATCTACGGATGTGGCATTCCCGACGGAGTGGTCGGTCCAGGAGCACCCACCGCGCTGTAGACGAACACCCCGACGAGAAGCAACAGCACTCCCGTTATCCGTAGAAACGCTCTGCGCCCCGTTCTCGCGCTGTACGAACGAGCGATACAGAGCGTTCCCGGCAGAAAAACTATCACGGCGGTCAGCCACATGACTGGCCTGCAGCCGACTAACTTGTAGCTCTTTTGTGGGTTCACCCGATGTCGACACTTAGACGGCATCCCGCGCTGGCAGGTAGACGTAGCAGGCGGCCCCGAGCGCGGTGATACCAGCGAGAACGAAGAACACCTCGTCGCGGAGACCGTAGTCGAAGAACACTCCAACCACTGTCGACCCGGTCGCCGCGAGGAAGAAAAAGAGCGTTCGGAAGAAGCCCCACGCCATCCCGCGGACCGCGGGCGGCATCACGGCGATGATGTAGGCGTTGCTCACCGGGTCGAGTCCGAGCCGCGTTCCAAGGAGTATCGTGACAACGGCGAGCGGCACGAGACCCTCGACGAACGGGAGCACGGCGAGCGGCACCACGCCGAACGACGCGAGCGCGAGCAGTACCGTCCGGTCGCCGAGGCGGTCGGCGGCGTTGCCGGCTATCGACTGCGTGAGCGCGCCGGAGAGGAAGAAGAGCGCGAACAGGCCGGCCGCGGCCCCGCCCGAGAGCTCTTTCACCGAGATCAGGTAGGTCGGGAGGAACGACGAGAGTCCCTGCATGACGAACAGCAGGAGGGTCGCGGCGACGACGGCGGTCGCGGAGCGCCGTGAGACGGCGGTAGAGAGCGAGCGGACGACCCCACGGACCGACGGGCGCGGCGGGGGATCGGTCGGGGTGCGCTGTGGCACCGCTCGATAGATCCCGACCGCGACGAGGAGGAAGGGTACCGCGAGGAGCGCGACGGTGGTCTGCCACGAGAGCGGGCCGACCAGCGTGTTCGCGACGAGCGGGATCGCCGCCGACCCGACGCTCCCGGCGGCGAGCGTCGCACCGATGGCGGTGCCGTCGCGGTCGCCGAAGACGTCCGAGAGAACCATCCCGCGTGCCGGGCCGTAGAGCCCCGTCCCGAGACCGAACAGCGCACAGCCGACGACGAACAGCCCGAAGGTGGGCGCGAGGCTCACCGCGACGACCGCGCCGGCCGAGACCACGAGGCAGGTCACGAGCAGCGTGCGCTCGCCGAGGTGGTCCGCCGCGGCCCCGGCGGGGAACTGCATCAGCGCGTAGGCCGCCCAGACGACCGTGATCGCGAGCCCCGCCGTGGCATTGCTGACGGCGAAGTACGCGCGGATGTGGGGGAGGATCTCGGGGAAGAGATACCGGCCGCCGAGGATGAGAAACCAGCCGGCGGCGACCACGATGAGCGTCCAGCCGCGGCCGTCGCCGCGGAGCCCCCCGCCGGTCGTCGCGAGCCGGCGTTCGATCGAGTTGGGGGACGTCTGCATTCGTCCGGATCCGTTCGAACAGCGTATGAACGTAGTGATCCGCCCAACACACCTCCAGAACCAACACAAAGCGGATGGCGGACCGATGCGACGTGGGGGTATGGTTCGTTCCCTCGACGACCTCGATGTCGACGACGATGCGCTGATCGTCGAGTGTATGGCGTGCGATACGGCCTGGGTATTCGAACCCCACAGCAGCGCTGCGTACGACTTCGAACCCGCCGAACACAGCCACCCGGACCACAAAGTGGAGTGGCCGGTTCCTGCTGAACGGTATCTCCGGGGCCACGAGTGGGTCGTCGATCACGAGAACGGCGTCGAGCGCGACACGTACAACAGTAAGTCACAGGCCGAGAACGCGATCGCGTCGATCGAGATGTTCCCGTGGTGTTTCTTCGAAAGTGACCACACGGAGCCGTGGCTCCGCGAGGTTGATCCAGGCCTTCCGCCACTCCGAGGCTACTACATTAGCGAGGACGACATCGACGGGGATAAATTGAACCGACTCGGCCGAAAGGTCGCTCGCGCGGTCTTCGACTTAACCCCGCGTACTGTCACGCATATCGAACTCGATGCGATGCCCGGTTTCGAGACCACCGACCCCGAGCGCTCGCGACTACAGCTCGAACCGCTCGACGGTGGTGTACTCGGGACCGTCGTCGGTGAGCACGCTCTCGGTAAGACGGATGGAATCGACCTCGCGGGTCCCGACGGTCGGGTCGGTCTCGCGGAGCGCGCGCTGCACCCGTTCCTTCCCGCCGGCGTGGTCCATTCGAGCTATCGTCGCGTGCGGCGTGAACGCGTGGTCGGCGGGGTCGAATCCCAGGTCGACCGTCTTCCGTTCGATGGCCTCGTGGAGCTGTGTGAGGTCGTCGCCACCCGTGCGGACGCCGACCCAGACCACCCGGATGTACTCGGCGCTCGGGAACGCGCCGAGCCCGCCGAACTCGGTCGTGAACGGGTCGACGTCGCTCTCCCCGACCGCGGTTTCGAGGGCGTCGACGAGGTCCGAAACGCGCGATCCGTCGATCTCGCCGAGGAACTTCAGCGTGACGTGAACGTGGTCGGGGTCCGTGAGGCGGATCCCGCCCGCGTCCGTGAGGGGGTCCTGTACGGTGGCGATCGCCTCCTCGAGGCCGTCGAGACCGACGCTGACGAACAGTCGCATGGAGTGCGTAACAGGCCGTAGGCCTTAATCGGGGTCGTCCCGTAGGCCAGGCCATGACTGACCCTGACGACGAACGAGAGGGTGGTTCGCACCCGTTCTCGGAGGGTGAGGGCTTTTCCGACCCCGAGGGGTTCGACCTCGACCCGCCCGAACTCGCGGTCGACCCGAGCGAGGTCGACCCGGTGGACTCGCGCGTGCTCTCGGACCTGCTCGACGAGCGCCAGATCGCTGGCGACGTCGACGTCGAGGAACTCATCGACGTCGGCCTGAGCTACATCGAGATCAACCGGTACGAACAGGCCACCGAGACTTTCGAGCGTGCCGCACGGTTCGCCGAGGACGACCACCTCGAACAGGAGGCGTGGGTCAACAAGGGCGCGGCCCACGCCGAGCTGGAGGAGTACGACGCCGCCATCGGGGCTTACCAGGAGGCGCTCTCGCTCGACGCCGACTCCGAGCACGCCGCGAGCGCCGAGACCAACCTGGCCTACGCGCTCTGGGAGAGCGGCCAGACGGAACAGGCGCTCGACCACGCCGAGCGGGCGGTCGAGCGCGACCACCGCTTCGCTCAGGGCTGGTACAACCGGGGCTTCTTCCTGCTCGAACGCGGGCTCGCCGAGGAGGCACTCAACAACTTCGACAACGCGCTCCGGCTGGGTTTCCGAAACGCCGAGGTGCTTGAGGAGAAGGCGCGTGCTTTGGAGGAGACCGGTCAGGACGACCGCGCGGAGGAGGTGGCCGAGGAGGCCCGCGAGCTTCGCGAACAGGCCGAGGAGGAACTCGTCCGTGATCGTCAACGAGCGCGAAACGCCTGAGGGGCGTCTCGTCTCGGTGTGTGACGAGGCCGTCCTCGGCGAGACCTTCGACAACGACGGCGTGCCGTTCGAGGTCACCGAGGAGTTCTACGACGGCGAGCCCGCCGACGAGGACCGGGTGGTGGCGAGTCTCGCGCGTGCCCGCGTGGCGAACATCGTGGGTGCCGAATCGGTGGACCTCGCGGTCGAGCACGGGTTCGTCGAGGAGGGGAACGTCCTCGACCTCGGCGGGACGGCCCACGCCCAGCTGTTGCGGCTCGGGTAGCTACTCGCCGACGAGCGCACCGAACTCCTCTATCGGAACGCCCTCCATCGTGTCCATGTCGAGCCCGTGGCGGGCGGCGGCCGTCGAGACCTCGAAGACCACGAGGAAGTCGTAGCGCCCGAGGAGGGCGTAGGTGTCCGCGAGTTCGGCGTCGACGTCCTCCAGTTCGAGACTGATGTCACCCCAGAGCGAGGCGAGCTCCTGGAGGTTCTGGAACTCCGCGTCGACCGCTTCGACGAGCGCGACCCACGTCTGCATACCCTCGGTTTCGAGGCGACGCCGAAAAGGGATTCCGGCCGTTCGCCGAGCGGTGGTTCCGTGTCGCGAGCGCTTGTGAATGCCGGCTCAGCCCTTATCCGTCGACCGGCGTGTGTACGGACATGAGCTACTCGACGACCATCGGCTGGTCGCTGTTCACCTCGGGTATCGTCACGCTGTTGCTCAAGGTCGCCCCCTACGATTCGCTCTACTGGGGGATCGGACTGCTCGTGGTCGGGCTCGTCGTGATGTCCCGACGGGTGCTCTGAGCACGTCGAACCGACCGAAGGAATGTTCCGCCTCGGGAGCGTAACGAGGCCAATGAGTACGCAAACCGAGGAACCGCTCGACGTCGAACGGCTTCGAAGCGAGTTCCCGATCCTCGAACGCGAGGTCGGCGACGGCCAGCGCGTGGTCTACCTCGACAACGCCGCCACGAGCCAGACCCCCGACCGGGTGGTCGACGCGATGAGCGACTACTACCGGGGGACGAACGCCAACGTCCACCGCGGGATCCATCACTTGAGTCAGGAGTCCTCGGTGGCCTACGAGGAGGCCCACGACCGGCTCGCCGAGTTCGTCGGGGCCTCGGGCGGGCGCTCGGAGATGGTCTTCACGAAGAACACCACCGAGGGGTTGAACCTCGTGGCCTTCGCGTGGGGCCTCCGGGAGCTCGGCCCCGGCGACGAGGTAGTGCTCTCGGAGATGGAACACCACTCCGCGCTGGTGACCTGGCAACAGATCGCCGAGCGCACCGGAGCCGACGTGAAGTTCATCGGTATCGACGACGCGGGTCGGCTCGACATGGACCACGCGAAGGAGCTGATCACCGACGACACCGAGATGGTCTCGGTGACGCACGTCTCGAACACCCTCGGGACGATCAACCCCATCGCCGACCTCGCCGAGGTCGCCCACGACCACGGTAGTTTCATCTTCGTCGACGGCGCGCAGGCCGTGCCACACCAGCGGGTCGACGTCGAGGCGCTCGACGTGGACTTCTACGCCTTCTCGGGGCACAAGATGTGCGGGCCGACGGGTATCGGCGGTCTGTACGGGAAGGAGGACCTGCTGGCGGCGATGGAGCCGTTCATGTACGGCGGTGGAATGGTGCGGAAGGTCGCCTTCGACCGGACGACGTGGGCCGAGGTGCCCGAGAAGTTCGAGGCGGGCACGCCGCCCATCGCGGAGGCCATCGGGTTCGCCGAGGCCGCCGACTACCTCGACGACGTGGGTCTCGAACGGATCGAGCGCCACGAACGCGAGCTCGTGGAGTACGCGATGGACCGGATGGACGAGTTCGACGACATCGAGGTCTACGGGCCGCCGGCGGACGAACGCGCCGGCCTCGTCTCGTTCAATCTGGAGGGGGTCCACGCCCACGACCTCGCGAGCATCATGAACGACCACGCCGTCGCCATCCGACCGGGCGACCACTGCACCCAGCCGCTCCACGACGTGCTCGGGACGGCGGCCTCGGCCCGCGCATCGTTCTACCTCTACAACACGGAGGAAGAGGTCGACGAACTCATCGAGGCCATCGACGACGCGCGGCAGCTGTTCGGCTGAACCCCCGGAATCCTTTTGCGTCGGACAGGCCTACTCGGGTTCACTATGAGCATGGGTTCGGACATGTATCGTCAGCAGATACTCGATCACTACAAGAACCCGCGGAACTACGGCGAGCTCGACGAGCCCACCTTCTCACACATCGGCGAGAACCCGATGTGTGGCGACGAGATCGCGGTGGACATCGAGCTCGACGACGACGGCGAGACCATCGAGCGGGCGGCGTTCCGCGGGGACGGCTGTGCGATCAGCCAGGCCAGCGCGAGCATGCTCACGAGCGAACTCCAAGGGATGACCCTCGACGAGCTCGACGAGCTGGACCGCGACGACGTGATCGACCTCCTGGGTGTGGACATCAGCCCGATGCGAGTCAAGTGTGCGGTGCTCGTGGAGATGGTGGCCCAGGACGGCGCGGCGATCTACCGGGGCGAGAAGACCAGCATCGAGAAGACCAAAACCGAGTAGCTGCTTTTCGAGGGATTCGTGGCCGCTCTGCGGCCAGCGGGCGCGGTGCGGCCGCGGCCGGCGGCTGTAGTGCGGCCGCGATGTGGTTGTGGGCTTGGTGTCTCGGCGAGCGGGAGCGAGCCGAGGCGCAGGAGAGCGGTGCTCTCCTGGTGGATGAAGGGCGAAGGAGCGAGTGAAACGAGCGACTGAGGGCTTCGGCGGTGCGGTGCTGGAGCGGTTGGCGGTTGCGGAGAGAGTAGTGATCCCACCGCGAGCGACCGGAGGGAGCGAGCGGGCCGAGGAACCCCCGCAGGGGGTGACGACGGCTTTTGATCCACATTTTGCCAGGGAGCGAACGAAGTGAGCGACCGCAGCAAAAGGTGGGGTTTAGTCGTCGTCGGTCGGCGACGGCGTACGGCCGGCGGGCGAGAGGCCTGATTCGTCGGCCTCGCCGAAACCCGCGCTCAAAACGCGCGTGAGGGCGTCCTCGACGCGTTCGTCGGTCTCCTCGTACTGGTCGGGGGTGACCTCGATGACGAAGCCGGTGGTGATGTTGGGGGCGGTGGGTAAAAAGAGGATGTCGCGGCCGTCGTCGGTCCGGGTGCCGGTTTTGAACGCCGTCATCCGGAGGCCCTCCCAGGTCTCGAGTTTGACCGGGGCTTGGAGGTCGCCGGTGCCGGTGACGGCGGTTTCGACCCCCATCTTCGAGGCGTTGTAGACCACCCGGAGACCCGGCACCCGGTTCATCACGCCGTCGATGGCCTCCTCGACGAGGGGGCCGCTCGCGGTGCGCATCAGGTAGCCGATGGCGAGCACGAGCGCCGCGAACACCAGCAAAGTGAGCGGGACCCGGACCCAGGAGGGTTCGATGGTCTCGATGAGCGGGAGCCCGGCGATCGTCCGGTAGATGAAAGCGAGAACGTAGAGCGTGACGATGATCGGGACGAGCACGACCAGGCCGCTCGTGGCGTCACGGCGCAGGGAAGTCATTCGGTCGAAGATACGCGGGAAGCGTTATCAGCGCTTCCCCTATCGACCGACCAGCGCACGGAGGGCGAACGTGAGGTTCTCGCGGCGCTCCATCACCCGGCGCGAGAAGTACGAGAACCACTTGCCGCCGTAGGGGACGTACTGCCAGACGTCGTAGCGGTCGGCGAGGTCGTACTGGACCTCGTTTCTGACCCCCATCAGCATCTGGATCTCGAAGTCGGTGCCGTACTCCTCGTGGCGGTCGACGGCGTGTTTCACCATCGCGGCGTCGTGACTCGCGACCGCGATGCCGTCGTCGAAGCGCTCGAACATGATATCGAGACACTCGCGGTAGGCGTCGTTGACCTGCGCACGCCCCCGGTGAGCGAGGTGGCCGGGTTCGTCGTAGGCCCCCTTCACCAGCCGGACTTTGCCGGGGGAGTCGGCGAGCCGACGGAGGTCCTCGGGGGTGCGCTTGAGGTTGGCCTGGACGCAGACCCCGACCTGCTCGTACTCGTCGGCGTGGTGGGTGTAGGCGTCGAGCGTGGGGTCGGTCGTGGAGTGGTCCTCCATATCGAGCCAGACGAACGTCCCGCTCGCTTCGGCGTGGTCGACGATCTGCTCGAAGTTGTCGCGAAAGCAGTCCTCGGAGACGTCGAGCCCGATCTGCGAGGGTTTGACCGAGATACACGCGCCGACGTCGGCGGCGGCGATCGCGTCGAGGAGCGAGCGGTAGGCGTCGCGGTCGGCGGCCGCGGGCTCGGGGGCAGTGTAGTGTTCGCCGAGGAGGTTGCAGATGCTTCGGACCCCGTGGGTTTCGAGTTCGCGGGCGTGGTCGACGACCGCCTCGTGGGTCTCGCCAGCGACGAACCGGTTCGCGATCGGTGGGATCATGCCTGCAAATTTTGCCAAAGCGCCAAAGGCGTATCGTTCCCCGGACCACGGGAATTAAAGTCCCGCGCGGCGACTCGAAGCCGTGAGCCTCGTCGAGACCATCGTCGTCGCCATCTGGGCTATGGGGCCGGCCTACGTCCCGAACAACGCCGCGGTCCTCGCCGGCGGCGGCCGACCGATCGACGGCGGCCGCACCCTCGGTGGGGCCCGACTCCTCGGCGACGGCAAGACCTGGCGGGGTACCGCCGTCGGCACCCTCGCCGGCGCGGTGGTCGCGCTCGTCCTCAACGCCCTCGCGCCGACGGTCGCGGGCGCGACCGGGTTCTCGATACCGACGTTCCCGCCGTTGGTGATGGTCGCGCTCCCGTTCGGCGCGATGGTCGGCGACATCGCCGCGTCGGGGCTCAAACGCCGCACGGGACGCGAACGCGGCGCGGCCTTTCCCGGCCTCGACCAGTACGACTTCGTGGTCGGCAGCCTCGTGTTCGCCGCGCTCGCCGCGCTCGATTGGTTCGCGGCGACGTTCACCCCGCCGGTACTCGTCGTCGTGCTCGTCCTCACCCCGCTGCTCCACCTCGGCACCAACTTCATCGCCTACCGTGCCGGACTCAAGAGCGAACCCTGGTGAGGGAACGCCTCGCGCCGGTCGCGAAACGACGTCGTCGGCGGCTCCCTACACTTCTCGTCTTCCGAGACGAACAACTGAACCATCGTTGAGAAACGTTTAGAAAAATATATGTTTAGTGTATCCGTTCGTACTGGTAGCCAGTTAAACCACAAGCGGTTTTTGCTGGACCAACGCGGTTGTGTGGATGAATCAGCCGCTGTAGAGGGAAACAATGAGCAACGAAGCAGCATTTCAGTTCGATGGCACCGGATCCGACGACGAATCGACCGAACCGACGACGTTCTTCACCCGCCGACACCTGATGAAGGGGACGGCTGGGGCGATCGGTGTGGCCGCGCTCGCCGGACTCGGGCTCTGGTACGGAACCCAGCCCTCGCTCGCGGCGAGCACCTTCGAGGAGAACGGTGAGGGTGTCGTCCCCGTGACGACCAACGCCGGCGAGGTGACGGACGTCACCGTCGCCCCGGTGTTCGCCCTCGACTGGGCCAACTTCGGTGGCGGTGTCTCCGGCTTCGACTTCGACCTCGTGGCCGACGTCGGGGGCGCGACTCACACCGTCTACTCCGAGACGGGCGTCGTAGACGCGAGCGCAAGCGCCATCAGCTTGTTCGACGCCGACGACATGAGCAACTACGACGGGACGGCGACCGTGACGTGTGCGCCGCTCTCGATCATTGACGGCACGGACATCACGACCAGCGATTTCCCGACGGACGTCGCGCAGGGTGCTTCCCAGAGCCAGGACGTCACGCTGCGGCTCACCTCGTCCGGGACGACGAACATCGGCGGGACGTCCGTCGACGCGGCCGAGGCCACCATCTCGTTCACCGTCGAGGTCACGAACCCCGACGGCACCGTCACCGCGGAGATAACCTCCTCGAACGCCGAGGCGAGCGCCGCCGACGACGAAGGAACCACCGCAGTCTAACTACCTCGACTTCGTCCCATTCCCATGAGTCGATTCTCGTATCTCCTTCGCCTGTCTGGATTCGTCGGGTTAGCCGTCGGGTTCGTCGTCGAGTCCTACACTGCACTCCTCCGCGACCCGATCCTCTACGGTGGCGCGCAGTCGGTCCCCGGCTGGCTCGGTACGATCCCGACCGCGCTATTGGTCGGGTCGCTCGCGGTGCTGTTCTACGGGATGGTGCTCGACGAGGTATTCAAGGGCTGGGTCGACCTCCTGGCGATCTGTGCGGTCGGCGGTCAGTGGGCGGTGCCGTTCGGGACCTATCTGGTCACGACGACCGGTCCGGGGAGTCCCGCCGGGCTGCTCGTCGTGGTGGGGTACGTGTTCCAGGCGCTCGCGGCGCTCGCCGTCGCCATCACCTACCTCCGGCGCGGCCGAACGCGGTCGTCGTGAGCCGAACCGTACTGTACCCACTCGTCGGAGATCGTGAGAAACAGCGGTCGAAAAAGTTCCCTTCGTTCAGGCGTAGCGTTCGAGTTCCGGCCGGTCGAGGTCGGAAAGCACGTCGCCCGCGGTCTCGTCGAGGAGGCTTCGGCCCTCGGCGGTGACGCGTCGACCCTCGCCCTCGGCGGTCTCGACGTAGCCGGCCGTTTCGAGCTGCTGGAGGATGGTTCGGATGATCTTGCCGCTCCCCTCGGTCGCCCGGGCGGGCGCGACCTGGTAGCGGTTCGAACCGCCCTTCGAGCCGCCGTAGGCGGTGGTGAGTCGGTCGACACCGACCTCGCCGTCGACCGCGACCCGACGGAGGAGGCTCCCCGCGCGGGTCGCCCAGAAGTCGTCCTGTTCGGGCGGGAGTTCGCGGCCCGTGCCGGTCTTCGTGAAGCGCGCCCAGTCGGGCTGTTCGACCTCGTCCGCGAGCCGGTCGGCGAGCGCCTCGATCAGCGCGTCCGCCGGAACGTCGTAGAGAGTTGCCATACATACGAAACGCTCATCCGGCGGTTTAAACGCGTCGTTACCCGCTCGTGAGCCCCTCGGGTCCCGACGCGGCTACTCGCGAACGCCGTCGGGGGTCGGGTCGTCGCCGTTCGTGGGTCGCGTGTCGGCCCCGTGGACGAGGCGATCGGTCTCGGGGTCGACCTTCCACTCGCCGAGCTCCTTCGGGTCGACGTGGACGAAGACGTCGTCGACCGCGTCGAGCGCCCGGATCGACGCCACGACCGCGCTCTCGATGTCGTGGGCCTCCGAGAGGGTGCGGTCGCCCTCGACCTCGATGTGGAGGCTGACGTCGATCTCCGGGCCGACGTAGTGGGCGATGACGTCGTGGGCCCCCTCGACGTCGGGGTGGGCGAGCGCGCGCCGGATGATCGTACTCTGGAGTTCGTCCGAGGGTGCCCCGCCGATGAGGTACGGGACGTTGTCCCGAACGACCTCGACGCCGGTGATGAGGATCCCCACCGAGACCATGGCGGCGGCGACCGGGTCGAGGATCGGGAAGCCAAAGCGAGCCCCGAGGACCCCGACGAACGCCGCGCTCGCGGTGAGGATGTCGTTGCGGTTGTCGAGCGCGGTCGCGGTCAGCGCGGGCGAGTCGTGGGTTCGGCCCGCCGCGAGGCAGTACCGGTAGAGCCCGAACTTGACGAGGGCGGCGGCGGCGAGCACCACGAGCGCGGCGGGGCTCTCGGTGGCCGTCGTCGCACCCGAAACGATGGCCGTCACCGAGTCCCAGAGGATCGTCCCGCCGGTCAGGAAGATCGCGAGCGCGATCGCGAGCGCGACGAACGGCTCGATCCGCTCGTGGCCGTGGGGGTGCTGGCTGTCGGGCGGTTGGGTGGTGAGGTAGAGTCCGGCGAGCACGACGGTGGCGTAGGCGGCGTCGATGAGGCTGTTGACGGCCTCGGAGCCGACCGCGAGGCTGCCGGTGTCGAGCCAGACCCAGCCCTTCGCGGCGGCGAGGACGACGTTCGCCCCCAGCACCACCAGCCCGATCCGCCTGACCGCCGCCGCACGCTCCATACCCGAAACTCGGCGAGCGCGAACCAAAGCCGCTTCGACTGTCCGCGAACGTGTCAGGGTGTCTCGGTCTCGACGACGACCGCCTCGTCCGTTCCCCGGTCGGTCGTCCCGTCCTGGTCCGCGAAGGCCGCCCGGAGGTGGCCGTAGGTGTCGTCGATCGCCTCGACGATGACCTTCGTGTCGCTCGTCACCGGCATGAAGTTGGTGTCGCCCGCCCACCGCGGGACGACGTGGGTGTGACAGTGGTCGCCGATCGACCCACCGGCGGCATCCCCGAGGTTCATCCCGGTGTTCAGTCCGTCGGGGTCGAGCCCCGCTTCGACCGCGCGGATCGTCCGCTGCACGAGTCGCGAGTGGTCGAGGAGTTCGGCCTCGTCGAGGGCCGCGTAGTCGCCGGTGTGGCGGTAGGGGATAACCATCGCGTGCCCCGGGTTGTAGGGTGCGTTGTTGAGGAGACAGAACGCGTGCTCGCTCCGGGCGACGACCCGCGCCTCGCGGTCGTCGTCGCGCTCCGGGAGTTCACAGAACGCACAGCCCGCGGACTCCTCGTCGCGTTCGACCCACTCGATGCGCCACGGCGCGAACACCTGGTCCATGCGTGGCGTACTCCCTCCCCCCGTTTAGTCGCTCGTTTCCCGCCGGACTGTTTCATGCATAAATGCTTTTTGGCCGTTCACGACCGTTTCATCGTTCTTCGCTGGAACGGTACACCACGAAGATCGTTTCAAACGACCGATATCGGTCGCCTTCGGCGATGCGGCCGGCTGAACGGTCTGAACGACGCATAACGGTATCGGGTTTTTATAGCCCTGACTCANNNNCTGCAGACGCCCTCACCGAATCCTGCGACGACTGCGAACGCGACACGCCACATACCGTCTCGATAGAACTCCGGACCGAGAGCAAGAAACGCGAGAACCGGGAGTTCTCCCGCGAGCCCTATCGGATAACCGAGTGCATGGTCTGTGGCTCCGAGACCGCCCTGCGGATGAACAACGCCTAAGTCGAACGTTTCTCCTCCCCAGCACCTGCTGCCAGTAGCGACTCGCCCGTCCTCGAACGCGAGAACAGCCGCCGCGTGAGCCGAGAAGGTTCTCCGCTGACCGCCCCTCAGAGCCGCTTCGAGACGTACGGACCGTCCTGGCGGTAGCCCCGGTTTCGGTAGTACTCGCGCGCGCCGATGCCGCTGATGACCGCGAGTTTGTCGTAGCCGGCGTCGGCGGCCATCGCCTCGGCGTGCCGGAGGAGCTTCCCGCCGTAGCCCTTGTGCTGCCAGTCCGCGCTCTGTTGGCCGACTTCGACCATCGGCCCGTAGACGTGGAGTTCGCGCACGATGGCCGCGTTTCGGAGTTCCTTCCTGACCGGGTCGTTCGGGAAGCGGAGCCGGCAGAACCCCACGAGGAGGTCCTGGTCCGGGTCCTCGTAGCTGATGAACTGCTCGGTGCCGCCGCCCGACTCGTAGGTCAGCACGTCGCGCTCGACGTTCTGGGGGGGCTCGTCGTTCATCCCGACCTCACGACACCGGATGCAGTCGCAGCTCCAGCCGTGTTCGTCCATCCGCTGGCGGGCGAGCTGGCGGAGGTTCGACTTCCAGACGCCCGCGTCGATGAAGTCGGCGGGGATGTCGCGCTGGACCCGTTGCAGACGGACGTACTTCGGGATCATCGACTTGACCTCGGCGACGAGGTCGGCGGCCGACTCGTTGTCGAGGGGTTCGTACTCGCCCTCGCGCCACATGTCGTAGGTTCGCGTACCGCGCACCACGAGCATCGGGTAGATCTTGAGGTAGTCGGGCCGCCACTCCGACTCCTCGAACAGCCGTCTGAAGTCCTCGATGCACATCTCCCTATCCATCCCGGGCTGGCCGGGCATCATGTGGAAGCCGACCTTGAAGCCCGCGTCCCGCAGCCGGCGGTTCGCGTCCACTGAGGCCTGGGTGCCGTGGCCGCGGTGCATCGCGCGGTTGATCTCGTCGTAGGTGGTCTGCACCCCGACCTCGACCTTCGTGCCACCAAGCGAGAGCATCCGGTCGATCTGTTCGGGGTCACACCAGTCGGGTTTGGTCTCGAAGGTCGTCCCGATGTTCCGGATCCGTCCGTGTTCGTTCTCGGCGATCACGTCTTCGAGATACTCGAATTCGTATTCTTCAGGGCTCTGCGCGAAGCTCTCCGTCTCCGACGGATCGGGTTCGGCCGTCGGGTCGAAGTCGTTCATGGCTTCGAGCGCCCGCTTGACGAACCACTCCTGGTAGTCGTGGCTCCGGGCGGTCATCGTCCCGCCCATCAGGATGAGTTCGACTTTGTCGACCGGGTGCCCGATCTCGCGGAGCTGGTTCAGCCGAAGGGTGACCTGGCCGTAGGGGTCGTAGTCGTTCTGCACCCCGCGGGCGGCGGCGGGTTCGTGGCCCGTGTAGGACTGCGAGCTCGAAAATTCGGAGGCCGGTCCGCCGGGACAGTAGAGACACTTCCCGTGGGGACACATTTGGGGGGACGTCATGATCGCCACCGGCGAGACGCCCGAGGCGGTTCTAACGGGCTTTCGCCGGAGGACTTTTTCGAGCTCCTCGCGGCGGCCCTCGGGCGCACGGTCGAGGATCTCGGAGTTCTTCGGGACCTTCGGGGCCGAGAACTCCGAACACGCGTCGAGCTTGGCCGACTCGACGTCGTCGCGTTCGATCTCGCCATCGAGGATCCGCTCGACCAGCGTCTCACAGACCCGTTCGAACGCTTCGGTCTCGGTCGGTTGGGTCTCGGTGCTCATCGGTAGTGGTGGGAGAATCGCCGTGGCGTTCGAATAAGCCTGTTGCTCGTCGGATCGTGCCCTGTGCCGGGTTCCCGGCAGTGGTCGCTACCCTTTTGCCGGGAGGCGCGCAACGCAGGCCATGCTCACCGTCCGGGCCCCCGCGACCAGCGCCAACCTCGGTAGCGGGTTCGACGTCTTCGGCGTCGCGCTCTCGCGCCCGGCGGACGTCGTCCGTGTCTCGAAGGCCGCCGAGACGACCATCGAAGTCACGGGCACCGGCAGCGAGTACATCCCGGAGGACCCGGAAAAGAACACCGTCGGCGCGGTCGCGGAGGCGCTCGACGCGCCGGCCCACATCGAGATCGACAAGGGGATCCGGCCGGCCTCGGGGCTCGGTTCGTCGGCCGCGAGCGCCGCCGCCGCCGCGGTCGGCCTCCGCGACCTCTACGACCGCGACTACACGCGGGAAGAACTGGTGCCGATCGCCGCCGAAGGCGAGGCCGTGGTGTCGGGCGAGGCCCACGCCGACAACGTCGCGCCCTCGATCTTGGGGGGATTCACGGTCGCCACCCCCGACGGGATCACGCAGGTCGACACCTCGATCCCGCTCGTGGCCTGCCTCCCCGAGACCGTCGTCTCGACCCGCGACGCCCGGCGGGTAGTGCCCGATCGGGTAGACATGGACGACGTGGTAGAGACGGTGGGCAACGCCGCGAGCCTCACCGTGGGGATGTGTCGAGGCGACCCCGAACTCGTCGGGCGGGGGATGGCGGATCCGACGGTGACGCCAGCGCGGGCCGAGCTGATCGACGGCTACGATGCGGTCTGTCTGGCGGCGCGGGAGGCGGGCGCGACGGGTGTCACCGTGAGCGGTGCGGGACCGACGGTGATAGCGGCGTGTCGGGCGGGCGACCGACGAGCGATAGGGAGTGCGATGCTCGATGCGTTCGCCGAAGCCGGCATCACCGCCCGTGCCTTCCGGACCCGTGTCGGCGAGGGCGCGACGGTGTACTGAACGCCCTGCAAACCCCTCACGGACCGACGCGGGCCCCCGAAGTGGAGGCGGCGTCGAGCGCTTCCGTGAGTTTGCGGTTCACCTGCTGGGGGTTCGGCACGTCGGTGAGCGTGATGTCCATGGTGTCGGAGCCGGCGGTGTAGATCGTGATGTCGCCGTAGGAGAGCAGTCGTTCGGTCATCGACTGGCTGCAGGTCGTGTTCTGGACCCGGTCGAGCCGGATCTGGGCGACGTTCCGGTTCAACAGTCCGGTCTTCTGGTAGACCTCCTCCGAGGTCAGCACGTATCGGGTGCTCACGACCGAGATGTACGACCACGCGATGACCGCGATGCCGAGCGGCACGCCGACGAGGGACAGCCATCGGAGGGTCGGGTCGGTCACGACGACCGCGAGCGCGATCCCGCCGAGCACGAGCACCAGCCCCGCGAGGACCGCGGGCGCGATCAATCGAAGGCTCGGATGCCCGTCCCAGAGCACCGATTCCCCCTCGGTGAGGGTGACCCACTCGGGAGCGTCGCGTTCTGCCATCGCCCGGAGTAGCGCGCCGAGCCTGATAGATTTATCCACCTCGCGCCCGACCTCCGAACCGATACGGTGGTATCCGACGGTCGGAACCGATAAGTTAACCCGAACTAAATAACTCATTAGATATGGCTAATTCACTTCCCGACCGTCTCCGGAGGCGGGTTCGTCGGTGAGCCGCGGCGGGGCGTCCTTGCGGCAGCTCCCCGTCCGGGAGCTGCTGAGCTATCTCGGGCCGGGGTTCCTGATCAGCGTCGCGTACATGGACCCGGGGAACTGGGCCACCAACATTTCGGGTGGGGCGCAGTACGGCACCGCGTTGCTCTGGGTGATCGTGCTCGCGAGCTTCATGGCGATGGGGATCCAGATCGTCGCCGCGAAGCTCGGGATCGCCACTGGAAAAGGGATCGCCCAGCTCTGTCGTGAGCGACTGCCTCGGCCCCTCGTGTACTTCCTGTGGGCCGCCGCGGAGCTCGCGATGATCGCGACCGACATGGCGGAGATCATCGGCGCGGCGATCGGCTTCAGCCTCGTGTTCGGTATTCCCCTTCCGGCAGGGGCGGTGCTCGCAGGCATCGCGTCGTTCGCCTTATTGGGCGTGCGAACCGCCCGAAAGCAGGGCTACCGCTGGGTCGAGTTCGTGATCATGGCGCTGGTCGGCGTGATCGCGCTCGGGTTCCTCTTCGAGGTCGTGCTCGCCCGACCCACGGGTGGCGAGATCGCCCGCGGGCTCCTGCCGTCGATCCCCGGTCCGGACGCGCTCTACGTCGCGATCGGGATCCTCGGCGCGACCGTGATGCCGCACTCGGTCTACCTCCACCCATACATCGTCCAGGACCGCCGGAACCGGTTGATGGAGACCGATGGCGACACCGAGGCCGTCCACCGCCGGCACTTTCGGTTCGAGTCGGTGGACACGATACTCGCGCTGTTCGGCGCGATGTTCGTCAACGCCGCGATGCTCGTGGTCGCCGCGGCGGCGCTTCAGGGCACGGGCATCAGCACGCTCAACGAGGCGTACGTCACCCTCCAGAACGTCTTCGGGTCGAACTCCAGTCTGGTGTTCGGGGTCGCGCTGATCGCCGCCGGCCTCTCCTCCTCGTTGGTGGCGACGATGGCGGGACAGACAGTGATGGACGGCTTTCTCGACCTCCAGATCAACGTCTGGCTCCGGCGGTCGGTGACCTTGGTTCCGAGTCTCGCGGTCGTCATCGCGGGCTTCGACCCGACGAGCGTGCTGGTGGCCTCACAGGTCGCGCTGAGCTTCGAACTCCCGTTCGTGTTGATCCCGTTGCTCTGGTTCACGCGCCAGGAAGGATTGATGCAGTCGTTCACGAACCGGAGAAGCACGACGACGGTGCTCGGCGCGATGATCGCGCTGATCGTGGTGCTCAACATCTGGCTGATCTACACCGAAGTGTTCGTCTGAGCGCCGTTTGGCGGCGGTGCGGTTGCAGTGCGGCCGCCGCGGCGCTGCGGGGCGGTTACGGTTCCTGGCGGATGAAGGGCGAGCGCCGTAGGCGCGAGGGCTTCGGCGGTGCGGTTGCGGAGGAGTCAGTTGTCGTACCGTGAGCGACCGCAGGGAGCGAGCGGGCGCGAGGGTGACCAACGGGAACCCGACGCGCTTTTGATCCACATTTTGCCAGGGAGTGAGGCGCGAAGCGCCGAACGAGCGCAGCAAAAGGTGGAGACAGGGTCGTAAGCATTTAGCTACCCGGGTCGAAACTACCCGTATGGCGGACTGTCCACTCGCCGACGAATGCCCGAGTTTCTCCGAACGGATCAACGGCATGGGGTGTCAACACTACGGGAATCGCGGCGGTGCGGAGTGGTGTAATCACTACAGCCAACCCATCAGGGAGCTGAAATCCCAGCCGGTGACGATCGGCGAGGAGCTGGTCGTGACGGTCGAGGACATGCACGAGAGCGGCGCGGGCGTGGGCCGGACCGAGGACGGTTTCATCGTCTTCGTCGACGGCGTGCTGCCCGAGGCGCGCTCGCGCGTGAAGATCACGAAGGTCCGCTCGAACCACGCGCGGGCGGACGAACTCGAACGCCTCCCGATGGAGGACGAAGAGGACGAGACGAGCGACGAGGACGACGACGAAACCGAGGCCGACGAGGGTGAAGACGACGATGACGACGGGCCGAAACGGCCGGGGCGTCGTCAGCGGCTCGGCAGCCGCGAGAACTTCTGGGGCGGGTAGGCCGGCTGGACAGTCCGGCGACGAACCACGGGGAGCTATGGGTCCGGCGACCGTCGAGCGAGTATGGACCTCGAACTCGACGGCAACGCGGCGCTGGTGACGGCGAGCACGAGTGGCCTCGGACTAGCAAGCGCCGAGGCGCTCGTCGCCGAAGGCGCGAACGTGACTATCTGTGGTCGTGACGCCGACCGGCTGGACTCGGCACGCGAGACGGTCGACGCGGCGGGACCGGGCGACGTGCTCGGCGTGCAGGCGGACATCACCGACCCGGCGGACTGTGAGGCCCTGGTCGAGGAGACCGTCGAGGCGTTCGGCGGGCTCGACCACCTCGTGACGTCGGCGGGTGGACCGCCGAGCGGGGAGTTCCTCGACCTCCCCGAGGAGGAGTGGTACGCGGCCTACGACCTACTCGTGATGAGCGTCGTTCGGGTGCTCACGGCCGCCCACCCGCACCTCGACGACAGCGACGCCGGGACCTGGATCGCGATCACCTCGACGAGCGTAGCCGAGCCGATCGAGGGGCTGGTGCTCTCGAACGCCGTCCGGCGCGGGGTTCCGGGGTTGGTCGAGACCGTCGCACGGGAGTTCGGGCCATCGATCCGCGCGAACTCGGTGCTGCCGGGGAGCTACGAGACGCCGCGTATCGAGGAACTCGTCGAGCAGGGCGTCGAGCGCGGCGAGTACGAGAGTTACGAGGAGGGGCTCGCCGACTGGTCCGACGACGTGCCGCTCGACCGCGTGGGCGACCCGCGCGAGCTCGGTGACGCGGTCGCGTTCCTGTCGAGTGCGCGCGCGAGCTACCTCACGGGAGCGGCGATACCGGTCGACGGTGGGACGTTACGGGGCTGATGCGAGCGGTCTGTTCGTGGAGCGGCGGCAAGGACGCCGCGTACGCGCTCGCCGAACTCGATGGTGTCGAGGAACTACTGACGACGGTTTCGAGTTCGACGAACCGGAGCACGATGCACGGGGTTCGGCGAGGTCTCTACGAACGCCAAGCCGACGCGCTCGGGCTGCCGATCGAGTTCGTCACGCTCCCGCGCGAGCCCACGAACGAGACCTACGAGGCGGTGATGGCCGAAGCGATGGACGGATACGCCGAGCGTGGCTTCACGCACGTCGTGTTCGCCGACCTGTTCCTCGAAAGCGTGCGGGCCTACCGCGAGGAACGGCTCGCCGAGAGCGACCTCGATGGTTGCTGGCCGATCTGGGGGCGCGACACGTCGGCGGTCGCGGAGACGGTCGCCGATGCGTACGAAGCCACCGTGGTGTGTGTCGACGGCGAGGTGTTCGACGCCTCGTTCGCGGGTCGGACGTTCGATACCGCATTTCTCGCGGACCTCCCTCCGGACGTCGACCCGTGCGGCGAGAACGGCGAGTTCCACACGTTCGTGACCCACGGGCCGACCTTCGAGGAACCGGTCGACGTGCAAACGGGTGAAACCGTCACGCGTGGGGTGGGCGACGGCGAGTTTCATTACTGCGACCTCGTCGTCCCTGAGTGAGTCGGGTCGTCACGGACTTCGTCACTTGGGTCGAAGCAGTCCGTGACGTAGCCCCCGAGGGTCGATCTACTCGGCCAGCACTCTATCGAGGGCGGCGACGCCACCGGCGATGGCGACCCAGATTCCGAGCACGCCGACGATCAGCACCGCCCAGTGCGGAACCGGCGTCGGCCGGGCCCCGGCGTGGGCGACCACGACGGAGAGGGCCAGCACGTCCGTGGTCGGGGGGATCACGGTCAGGGAGCCTCGGTGGTGTCCTCGGTTTCGCTGATCCCCGTCCGGTAGACGTACGCGCCCGCGCCGATGATGAGGACGCTGACGACGATCCAGTGGGGGTTGTACGTCCCGCCCATCGAGAGCGGCTGGTGGAGGCCGAGGATCACGTGGTCGACGACCGCGTCGTAGAGGTCGAAGACGCCGAGGCCGACCACCGCCGCACCCGCGACCGGCCGGAACGCCAGCGGGGTCGCGGTCCGCCGTTCGGCGCGCCAGACGAGGCCCGCACCGATCCCCGCGATGACGACCATTCCGATGGAGAACAGCCCGTCGGCGAGGACGTTGATCCTGAGACCGTCGAGGGTGTTCATCGGGTAGATCCCGGAGACGAGGTGGTGCCACTGGAGGACGTGGTGCAGGAGGAGGACGTCGATCAGCCCGCTGAACCCGAACCCGAACACCCCGGCGGCGAACAGCGCTCGACGGGGAATGGTCCGCTCGGCGGACTCGCCCGATTGGGTCGCCATTACGCCTCCACCTCGACGGTGACGCCGAGCGGGCGGTAGGCGTTGTTGCCGTAGCCCTTCACGTTCCACGGGAACTCGTCGTTCTCGATACCGCGACGGCCCGCCTCGGGGTCGGAGACCGTGGCCGGCTGGGTTCGACCGCGCTCGTCGGTCGCCCGCGAACAGAGGGTGTGCTCGCCCGGTTCGGGTTCCCAGACGTACCGGAAGCGATCGAGCGCGTAGCGGCCGAGGTCGGGACCCACGGGTTCCGCCTCGGCCCACGACTCGCCGCCGTCGGTCGAGACCTCGACGCGCTCGACCGCGTCCTCGCCCGACCACGCGACCCCCGAGAGTTCGACCCGCGGGCCCGAGAGCGCGGCCCCGTCCTCGGGCGTCGTGAGGAGCGACTTGACGAGCTGGTCGAAGAGGTAGGCGTTCCGAACCTCCTCGCTCCCGGTCAGCTGGTCGTAGGTGCTCGTGGTCTCCATTGACCGATGACGGTCCGGCTGCTCGTCCTGGTCGGGGACGATCCGGTAGGAGGACTGCTGGTACTGGGTGTAGTCCTGCCCGTCGCGGTTGGTCCACGCCTCGCCCTCGACCATGCCGTCCATCACGCGGATCTCCTCGACCCACTTCACGCTGTTGTTGCCGAACCACCCAGGTACAACCAGCCGAACGGGGTAGCCGTGTTCGGGAGCCATCGGCGCGCCGTTCATCTCGTAGGCCAGCAGGCAGTCCTCCCGGACCTTCGACAGCGGGATCGACCGGCAGAAGACGTCCTTGTCGGGCGGCGCTTCACCACCCATCGCGGAGAGCCAGCGCCCGTCGTCGCCGTCCTCGTCGGCCGTACCGTACTCGTCGAGCACGGCGCGCACCGGCGTGCCGGTCCAGACCGCGTTGCCGACCGCCCCGAAGCTCCACTGGTCACCCTCGGCGTCCGGCTCGAAGTACGCCCGGCCGTTGCCCGAACACTCCATCGTGTGGACCACCGATTCGGTGGGGTAGTCACATCGGAGTTCGTCCATCGAGAGCTCGGCTTCGGCCTCGATCATTCCCGTGAGCGAGACGGTCCACTCGTCGGCGTCGATCTCCGGGGTCCGGTGGTGGACCCGGACGAAGTGTTCGTCGCGCGGCGTGATAGGGGCCGCGAGGTTCGACCGAGCGGCCGTCTGTGCGTTCGGCGGCTCGTCGACGAGCACGTCGAGGCCGGGATACCGCTCGGTGAGCGAGTCGCGTCGCCGTGGGTCCGGGCCATCGGGTGCCATGTCAGACGACACGCCGGCGACTCATTCCCGTGTTCTGCTTGCGAGGAGAAGGTCGTGGCTCGGGTCGACGCTCGCCGAGGGTCGTCCCCGCACTCACCAGGTCTCGACGGTCCCCTCGCGGATGTCCTCCAGACAGCCCTCGCAGTCGGGGTGGTCGGGGTCGAAACAGTCCGGGACGTAACCGTCGAGCGTCACGGTGCGTTTCTGGGCGTGGCGGCGACAGACGACCCGGAGGTGTTCGTCGTAGGGACCGTCACCCTCGGCGCGGGTACGGCCGCTGCTGTAGGCCCGTCGCGATTCGGCGTAGCGCCGACCCGCCGCGCGCGCCGTCGTGCTGAGAAGCCGCGCGAGGCGACCCTCGTCGCTCATGAGTGATGGGAGAGGAGCGCGCTACAAAGGCCCGTCGCTCGTGTTCTCGACCACTTTCACCGTGCTCGCGGAACTTTTTATACCATCGCGCGCGTACCCTCAGGTGTCTCCCACCGAAAACACGCGGAGACAGGACAACCAATGACGGACGTACAACAGCACGCAGCGGAGATACACGAGCAGTTTTCGGATACGCTAGACATCAGCGTCGAGGACGTCGAGGAGCGCCTCGACACGCTGGTCAACGACTACCGAGTCCCCCTCGAAGAGGCGCGCCGGAGCGTCACGAGCAGCTACCTCGACGAGGCCGGGATGGACCGGGACGAACTCGGTGGCGAGAGCGAGGAGCGGACGGTCGAGACCATCGACGCGCCCGAGCAGTGGGTCGACCTCACGGTGAAGGTCCTCCAGCTCTGGGAGCCCCGGAGCGAGTCGATCGCCCAGGTGGGCCTGCTCGGCGACGAGACGGGCACCATCAAGTTCACCGCGTGGGCGACCTCCGACCTCCCCGAACTTGAGGAAGGGAGCGTCTACCGGCTCGAAAACGTCGTCACCGACGAGTACGAGGGCCGGTTCTCGGTCAAGCTCAATCGGACGACGGACATCGAGGAGCTTGACGAGGAGCTCGACGTCCCCGAGTCGGGCGGCGCGAGCGAGGAACGAACGATCGGCGAAGTCGACGCGCCCGAGGAGTGGATCGACCTCACGGCCAAAGTCACCCAGCTCTGGGACCCTCGCAGTGAGTCGGTTGGGCAGGTGGGCCTGCTCGGTGACCCGACGGGGACGATCAAGTTCACGAAGTGGGCGAAGTCAGACCTGCCCGAACTCGAAGAGGGCGGCGTCTACCGCCTCTCGAATCTCGTCACCGACGAGTGGGAAGGGCGATTCTCGGTCAAGCTCAACCGCACCACGAATATCGAGGAGCTCGACGAGGACATCGAGGTCGGCGACGACGCCATCGCCGTGGAAGGCGCGCTGGTGGACATCCAGCGCGGGAGCGGTCTGATCAAGCGGTGTCCCGAGGAGGACTGCACGCGAGTGCTCCAGAACGGTCGGTGTTCCGAACACGGCGAGGTCGACGGCGAGTTCGACCTCCGGATCAAGGCCGTCATCGACGACGGCAACGAGGTCCACGAGACGATCTTCGACGAGGAGGCCACCGAGGCGCTCACCGGGATCACCCTCTCCGAGGCGAAGGAGATGGCGATGGACGCGCTCGATACGACCGTGGTGGCCGACGAGATCCGCGGGGAGATCCTCGGGAGCTACTACCGCGTCGAGGGGCCGACCTTCGGGCGGTACGTCCTCGCGAACGACTTCGAGCGGCTGGGCGGGCCGGTGGATGCCGAGGAGACCCTCATCAAAGCGAGGTCGCTATGAGCGGTGCTCCCATGCGGAAGGTCGCCCGCCGGGTCTTCGCCCGCGAGTTCAACGACGCCACGGAGACGTTCAAGGAGAGCGATGAGGAGCGCGCACCGGTCTACGTCCTTCTGCCCAGCGGCGAGCGCGCGAACCGCGTGTTCTTCGTCGGCACCCTCACCGAGACCGAGGACGTAGGGTCGGATTCGGAGTACTGGCAGGGCCGCGTGGTCGACCCCACGGGGACGTTCTACGTCTACGCGGGTCAGTACCAGCCCGAGGCCGCGAGCACGCTCCGGGAGATCGAGCCACCCGCGTACGTCGCGGTTGCGGGCAAACCCCGGACCTTCGAGACCGACGACGGCCAGACCAACGTCGCGGTTCGACCGGAGTCGATCACCGTGGTCGACGCGGAGACCCGCGACCGGTGGGTGGTCGAGACCGCCGCCCGAACCACCGAGCGGATCCAGGCGTTCGAGGCCGACACCAACGAGTACGCCCGGATGGCCGAGGAGCGCTACGACCTGCCGCTGGACGACTACCGTCAGGAAGCCGTCTCGGCGCTCGAAAGCCTCGAAGAGGACGACGAGGTCGCGGTCGACGCCGACTGAGCGGCGCGATTCCTCTCGATCGAGCGCGTGTCATCGTCTGACGAAGGATTAAGGTCTCGGGGCGGATAGGTCGAACCCAGATGGGCAACAAGAACAAGACGATCTCGTTCCGGGTGAACGAGGACGCCTTCGAGACGCTTCGCGAGATCGCCGAGGAGCGCGACATCTCGCTCTCGGCGGTGTTCCGCAACTACGTCGAGATGCTGGTTGCCCACGACGGTCAGGTCGAGGTCGTCCCCGAGCACGAGGTCGACGAGAGCAGCGAGGATTCGTCGAGCTTCCCGCCGAAGGTCGAGGTGCCCAAGAGCTACGTCCGCGAGCACGAGCGCCTCGAACTCGAAGCCGACCACCTCCGCGAGCAGCTCGACGAACATCGCCGGTACGTCACCCAATTGAGCCAACGGTTGGAGGACCAGGAGGGCGAGGAGGACGTGATCCAGCTCGAAGAACTCGACGACGAGAGCGAGGAAGAGGAGCCGTTCCGGCTGGGTTAGAGCAACGCCCGCTTTCGGTCGTCGATCTTTTGTGCAGCCTCCCGGTCGTTCTCGACGTTCGCGAGGTCCTCCATCGCTTCGAGCGTGCGGACCGAGTTGTCGAGGAAGGAGAGGATGTCGCCGGGGTAGGCGGTCACGAGGTAGTCGTCGCCCATCACGTCGACGATGGCCTCGGGGCCGAAGCCCTGGGCGCGCAGGTCGAGGAGGTAGGCCATGAACTTGCGCTCTGGGTGGCCACAGTAGGGGTTCGACTCGCAGTCGCAGTCGAGGAAGTCCTCGGCGAAGTCGAGGACGCGCTCCTGGGTGGCGTCGTCGAGTTTCGCGAGCCCCTCGCCGGAGTAGAGGATGTCGAGGGTCGCACCGCTGAACGCGCTCCGCGGAATGTGGGTCTCGAGCTGGGAGCCGATCCGGCGGTGGTTCTTGACGTAGATCTTGTCGGTGACGGCCACGGTAGCGGGGCTACGACAGGCAAACGCAAAAACGCCGCGAAACTCGGGAAGAGTCGTAACGTACTTTATCCACGCGCAGATAGGAACGGATGCGTGTCCGGGTTGGGGTAGTGGTCATCCTTCAGCCTTGTGGAGGCTGAGACGCGGGTTCGATTCTCGCACCCGGACTATATCAGATATTTTACACAACGTCGGGCGGCTTCTCCGTTGCTGTGAATTCGATCGACCGAACCGCCCTCACTCGTCCACGGCCCGGTAGTAGACCGACGGCCGCCGGTCGCCGGTCTCGATCCGTCTGGCCTCGACACTCCCGGTCTCGATCAGTATCTCGAGGTTCTGCTCGGCGATGTCCCTGAGCTTCTCGCTCGTGACCGGTGGGGTGCTGGCGAACTCCAGCACCGCGCCCGTGATCTCCTCGGCGGTGTAGGCTTCCGGATGACCCTCCTCGAGAAAGTTACGAACGGAATCTATCGAGGTACTTACTTCCTCGCCGGCCTCCCACTGGTCTTGATCGATGGGCATACGTCGAGCTATCCGGCCGGTACCAAAAATCCATGTGATCCGCTACCGTTCGTCGGTCGAGGGTCCGACGGGGGCTCGATGAAGCAGCCTACCGGACCGACAACGAAGGGCTATCCGTCGCCACCGCCCAGATCGGTCAATGGAAATCGCGCTGCTCACCATCGGCGACGAGATCCTCTCTGGGGACACCGAGAACTCCAACGCGACGTGGATCGCCTCCCGGCTCACCGAGCGCGGCGCGACCGTCGCACGGATCCTCGTGGTGCCCGACGACCGCGAGCTGATCGCCGACCGGGTCGCCGACTACTCGGCGACGTTCGACGCGGTCATCCTCACCGGCGGACTGGGGGGGACGCCCGACGACGTCACGATGGACGCGGTGGCGACGGCCTTCGACCGGCCGCTCGCGGTCAACGACCGCGCCCGCGCCGACGTCGAACAGCGCCTCGAAGCCGTTCGCGAGGAGTACCCCGATATCGCGCTCGACGTCGAGGCCGAGGCCTCGATCCCCGAAGGCAGCCAGCCGCTGATCAACGACCCCGGGCTCGCGCCGGGCTGTGTGATCGAGAACGTCTACGTCCTCCCCGGAGTACCCGCAGAGATGAAGGCGATGTTCGAGACGATCGAGGACGGGTTCGGGGGCGACGTCCGCTCGCAGGTGTTCTACACCCCGACGCCGGAGGCCGACATGATCGACGACCTCACCGAGGCCGGCGAGCGCTTCGACGTCGCGGTGGGCTGTTATCCCGACCGGGCGGTGCGCCACAACCGGATCAAGCTCGTCGGTGAGGACGAGGGCGAACTCGACGCGGCGCGCGAGTGGCTCACCGACCGGCTCGAAACCGTTCCGGCACCCGAGTAGCTACAGCGATTCCTCGGGCGAACGCGGCGAATCGCGGGGGGTCTCGGCTCCCGACTCCCTCCCGCTCGACCGGAGGATGGTGAGCGCGGTCATCAGGTCGGTTCGCGAGACCAGCCCGACGAACTCGCCGTGGAGACCCACGACGGGAAGCCGACCCACGCCCGCCGACTGCATCGTCGAGAGCGCGGTCATCGCGTCGGCGTCCTCGGGGATCGTCTCCAGCTCGCGGGTCATCACCTCCTCGACCCGGAAGGCGTCGCGCTCGACCTCGCGGACCTTCTGTGCGTCGGTGAGGGTCACCATTCCGACGAGCTCGCCGCTTTCGAGCACGGGATAGCCGGTGTGGCGCTCGGTGAGCATCCGGTCAATGAGGTCGGCGACGCTGGCCTTCGGCGAGAGGGCGTCGATCTCCGCGGCGGGCGTCATCACGCGTTGGACGGCGACGCCCTGGAGCGCCGCCTTCGTGACGGCCTGTTGGGCCTCGCCGCTCGCGCTCATGTAGATGAAGAAGGCGATGGCGATGAAGACGATGCTTCCGCTGAAGAGACCGACGAGCGCGAGCAGGAACGCGAACCCCTTCCCGACCTCGGCGGCGAGCTGGGTGGCCTCGGCGTGGGTTCGGGTCCGGGCGAGGAGCGCCCGGAGGACCCGCCCGCCGTCCATCGGAAAACCCGGGAGGAGGTTGAACGCCGCGAGGGCGACGTTGAGCAGGGCGAGGTAGGCGAGCACGAAGCGCACGCCGCCGAGCGACTCCGGGACCACGAGGAAGACCACGAAGGAGCCGAGACCGAGGACGACGCTCACGGCGGGGCCGGCGACCGCGACCGTGAGTTCTTGCCGCCAGTCCTCGGGCATCTCGGCCATCTGGGCGATACCCCCCAGAAACCAGAGCGTGATGGCGTCGATCTCGTAGCCGTAGCGCATCGCGACGAACGAGTGGCCGAGTTCGTGGAGCACGACACCGACGTAGAGCCCGACGGCGGCGACGATACCGAGAACGTAGGGCGTGTTGCCGGCCGAGAGCTCCGCCACCGGCAGGTTCGCGTCGAAGATCCCGTTCAGCAGCGGCAGGAGTTGGCCGATACCGTTCCCGATGAACCACGCGAACAGCGGGAGGACCAGGAGGAACGAGAGCCCGAGTCTGATCGGAATCCCGGCGATGCTCCCGATCCTGAAACTTGGCATGCGCAAGCTACGGTCGGTGGCCCCTTAAATCGTGTCGTGGCCGCGGGGTTTTAGCCGTCAGTGGACCGATGACGAGCGATGAGCGAACCCGAACAGCCGGCACCCCTGGTCCGCCGGGCGGCGGACATCGAGTACGAACCGGTCGACGCGGCGGACGGCCTCGAAAAGGGCGTCCTCGTCGACGAGTCACGTGGCGCGCCGAACTTCGCCATCCGGCGGTTCACGCTCGCGCCGGGTGCCGAGGTCCCGAAACACACCAACGAGGTCGAACACGAACAGTACGTGCTCGACGGCGAGTACGTCGCTGGAATCGACGGCGAAGAACACACCGTGAGCGCCGGCGACTCGCTCCTGATCCCCGCCGGGACGGTCCACTGGTATCGCAACACAGGCGACGAACCGGGTGCGTTCATCTGTGCGGTGCCGAACGGCGACGACGCGATCGAACTCGTGGAGTGATCCACAGACGCGGTTTCGAGCGACTGAAGTAGCCCGCAGCGCTATCGAGACCAGTGTCACAGCAGGTCGGACGGGTCGGAACGCTGTTCGTTCACGGGGCTGGCAACGGCTATCTCGTCGCCGTCATGGACGGGGACCAGCGCACGCTCTCGGCCCGCCTCGACCTCGGCGAGACCGACGCCGGCCCGCGGCCCGCGAAGTTCGGGGTGAAACACTCTTCGGGCGAGGAGCCACGCTCGCCCGACCAGTTCGTCGAGCTCGCCCGCCGCGCCGACCGTATTCGAATATCGGAGCAGACCGGGCGAAACCAGCGCGAAGCGTTTCAGGAGATGCTCTCGGGCTACCAGTTGGACGCCAAGCGGGTCCGGACCTGCCGGTACTGCGCGGCGGCGGGGCGGTACTCGCCGATCACGACCGAGACCGCGATCGAGGCCGACGGCGAGCGGATCTGTCCCGACTGCGCCCGGCAGGAACTCGAACGCGAGATCGCCCACCACGACGTCTCCGGTACGGCCGCCGACCGCCTCCACGAACTCCTCCAGTCCGTCCAGGACCTCGACCGGGTGAAGAACCTCCTCTCGGGCCAGCTCGACCCCGACCTCACCAAGTTCGACGAGATGAGCGCCACCACGGAGGCCGTGAACCCCGTCTCCGTGGATTCGCTCGACCTCCATCCGAACTTCCAGTCGCTCGTGTCGGACCGGTTCGACGAACTACTGCCCGTGCAGAGCCTCGCGGTCGAGAACGGCGCGCTCGACGGCGACGACCAGCTCGTCGTGAGCGCCACCGCCACGGGAAAGACCCTGATCGGCGAACTGGCGGGCGTCGACCGCTTACTTCAGGGCGAGGGCAAGATGCTCTTCTTGGTGCCGCTCGTCGCGCTCGCGAACCAGAAGTACGAGGACTTCCAGGACGACTACGGCCACCTCGCGAACGTCACCATCCGGGTCGGTGCGAGCCGCGTTCGCGGAGACGGCGAGCGCTTCGACCCGAACGCCGACATCGTGGTCGGGACCTACGAGGGGATCGACCACGCGCTCAGAGTGGGTCAGGACTTGGGGGACATCGGCACCGTCGTGATCGACGAGGTCCACACGCTCGAAGACGACGACCGTGGCCACCGCCTCGACGGCCTGATCGCCCGGCTCAAGTGGTACTGCGAGAACCGGCGGCAGGAGCGCGCGCGGGACGAGCGAGGCGAGGGAACCCAGTGGCTCTACCTCTCGGCCACGGTCGGCAACCCGAACTGGCTGGCGAACCGCCTCGACGCCCGGCTCGTGGAGTTCGAGGAGCGGCCGGTGCCCATCGAACGTCACGTCACGTTCGCCGACGGCCAGGAGAAGGCGCGGGTGGCGGACAAGCTGGTGAAACGCGAGTTCGACCGGAAGTCCTCGAAGGGGTATCGTGGTCAGACCATCATCTTCACCAACTCGCGGCGGAGATGTCACGAGCTCAGTCGAAAACTGGAGTACGACGCCGCGCCGTACCACGCGGGGCTCGATTACTCCCGGCGGAAGACCGTCGAGCGGAAGTTCGCCGACCAGGAGCTAGCGGCGGTGGTCACGACCGCCGCGCTCGCCGCCGGGGTCGACTTCCCGGCCTCGCAGGTGCTCTTCGACTCGCTCGCGATGGGTATCGAGTGGCTCACGGTCCAGGAGTTCCACCAAATGCTCGGGCGGGCGGGACGACCCGACTACCACGACCGGGGGGTGGTCTACGTCCTCGTCGAACCCGACGGAAGCTACCACGCGAGCATGCCGGGCAGCGAGGACGAGACCGCCTTCAAACTCCTGAAGGGCGAGATGGAGCCGGTGGCGATGCGCTACGACGAGACCGATGCGGTGGAGGAGGTGCTCGCGAACGTCGCGGTGGCGGGCGGCGGCGCGAAGGCGCTGACCGGGCGGATGGTCGGGGAGGTCCCGCTCAAACACGCGGTCGGCAAACTCCTCGACTACGGCTTCATCGACGGGCTCGAACCCACACCGCTCGGTCGGGCGGTGACGCGGCACTTCCTCGAACCCGGCGCGGCGTTCACGATGCTCGACGGCATCCGAAAGGGAAGCGACCCCTACGACGTGGTGGCCGACATCGAGCTCCGTGGCGAGGAGGACTAGAGGAAGGGCCCGACGAGGTCGACGAGCGCGGGGACGAACGCGAGACCGAACATCGAGAGCAACACCACCAGCACCGCGGCCGGCAGCCCGCCGATGGCGACGACGAGCACCGTGAGCCAGTTCACCTCGACGGGGAAACCGAACCAGCCCGCGACGAGGAAGACGAGCAGCCCGACGACCGCGTTGACGATGAACGGCCGGAGCGCCTGGAGCACGCGTATCCCGACGAGCAAGAACAGGACCGCGACGGCGAGGACCGCGAGTTCGAGTCCCGTAACCATGCCCGATGCTTACACGAGATGGATATAGACCTTCCGTCACGTCCGAGCCGCCCGTGGCGATTTCGGAACACGGAGCCGTCCGTCGGACGGCGACCGCGTGCTGTCGAGGGAACGGAAGGATTATTCGCACGCGTCCGATAGGAGCGATACGGGACCGTGGGTTAGCCTGGTATACTTCGGGCCTTGGGTGCCCGTGACCGCGGTTCAAATCCGCGCGGTCCCACTCGTGTTCTCTCGTTGTCGACCACAACCGACCGGCACTGTCGAATCGTTGGGTGCCGACCGATGACCCGGATGTGGTGTGTTCCCGTGGAAATCCTCTGCGAGCAGCATCTCGCCGGCGAGCACGCCGAACACCACCAGCTCGAAGGCACGATCCTCCGGCATCCACACGGCGAGGCGATCGCCGAGGGCCACGCCGAGAAGGGCAACATCGACACGACGCGGTTGGAGGAGCGCCACGACGACCTCGCGGCGGAGATGGAGCGCCGTGGGATGAACCACGACAGCCCGCTCGACTACGACGGGCCGACGTTCGGGGCCGGCGCGATCGACGTTGAGCGCAATCGCGAGGATCTCCTCGAACGGTGTGACGACTGCGCCGCACGCGCCCGCGAACGGCCCACCGAGGCCTGACGACCCTCCCGTTGTCGGTTCGACGCATCCCTCTCACAGGTTCACTTTCGCCCTACCCAGTACGAAAGTTCTTAGCGGGGAACGCATTAGTTGGGACCAAGATGGCCAGCGCGGAGAACGCCGAACTGATAGACGATTTCGAGGAGTTCTACCGCAACTACTACCGGAACGAGATCGGCGAGCTCGCCCAGAAGTACCCGAACGAGAAGCGCTCGCTCTTCATCGACTGGAGCGACCTCTACCGCTTCGATTCGGACCTCGCCGACGACTACCGCTCACAGCCCGGCCAACTCCAGGAGTACGCCGAGGAAGCCCTCCGGCTCTACGACCTGCCGGTGGACGTCGGTCTCGGCCGCGCCCACGTCCGGATCCGTGGCCTCGGCGAGACGACCGAGATCCGGGAGATCCGAGCGCGTCACCGTGGCCAACTGCTGAGCGTTCAGGGTATCGTCAGAAAAGCGACCGACGTCCGCCCGAAGATCACCGAGGCGGCCTTCGAGTGCCAGCGGTGTGGCACGCTCACCCGGATCCCCCAGACGGGGAGCGACTTCCAAGAGCCCCACGAGTGCCAGGGCTGTGAACGACAGGGTCCCTTCACCATCAACTTCGACCAGTCGGAGTTCGTCGACGCCCAGAAATTACGGGTACAGGAGAGTCCGGAAGGGCTTCGCGGTGGCGAGACCCCCCAGAACATCGATATCCACATCGAGGACGACATCACTGGTGAAGTCACGGCGGGCGACCACGTCCGCGTGACGGGTATCCTCCACCTCGACCAGCAGGAGACCAACCGGGAGGCCTCGCCGATGTTCGACGTCTTCATGGACGGCATCGCGGTCGACATCGAGGACGAGCAGTTCGAGGACATGGACATCTCGGAGGCCGACAAACGCGCCATCGTCGAACTCTCCACGGAGGACGACATCTACGAGCAGATGGTCGGCTCGATCGCGCCCTCGATCTACGGCTACGACCAGGCCAAGCTCGCGATGATCCTCCAGCTCTTCTCGGGTGTCGCGAAACACCTCCCCGACGGCTCGCGGATCCGGGGGGACCTCCACATGCTCCTGATCGGGGATCCCGGGACGGGGAAGTCCGTGATGCTCCAGTACATCCGGAACATCGCGCCGCGGTCGGTCTACACCTCGGGGAAGGGGTCGTCGAGCGCGGGGCTGACGGCGGCCGCGGTACGAGATGATTTCGGCGACGGCCAGCAGTGGACGCTCGAAGCCGGCGCGCTGGTGCTCGCCGACCAGGGTATCGCGGCGGTCGACGAGCTGGACAAGATGCGCCCCGAGGACCGATCGGCGATGCACGAGGCGCTCGAACAACAGACCATCTCGGTCTCGAAGGCGGGGATCAACGCCACCCTCAAGTCGAGGTGTTCGCTGCTGGGGGCGGCGAACCCCAAGTACGGGCGATTCGACCAGTACGAGTCCATCGGCGAGCAGATCGACCTCGAACCCGCGCTGATCTCCCGATTCGACCTGATCTTCACCGTCACGGACACCCCCGACCCCGAGGAGGACAAGAACCTCGCCGAACACATCCTCCGGACGAACTACGCGGGGGAACTCAACACCCAGCGGACCGAGCAGACCGCGGCGAACGTCTCGCAGGCGGAGGTCGACGCCGTGACGGACACCGTCGCCCCGGCCATCGAACCCGAGCTCCTCCGGAAGTACATCGCCTACGCCCAGCGCAACTGTTTCCCGACGATGACCGAGGAGGCCAAGGAGGCGATCAGCGACTTCTACGTCAGCCTTCGCTCCGAGGGAGCCGACGACGACGCGCCCGTGCCCGTCACGGCCCGAAAACTCGAAGCCCTCGTGCGGCTCGCGGAGGCCTCGGCCCGCGTTCGGCTCTCCGACTCCGTCGAGCTGGAGGACGCAGAACGCGTCATCGAGATCGTCCGGTCGTGTCTCAAGGACATCGGCGTCGACCCCGAGACCGGCGAGTTCGACGCCGACATCGTGGAGACGGGCCAGTCGAAGACCCAGCGCGACCGTGTCAAGAACGTCAAGGCCCTCATCAGCGAGATCGAGAGCGAGTACGACTCGGGTGCGCCGGTCGACGAGGTGCTCGACCGGGCCGAGGAGACCGGCATGGAGCGCTCGCAGGCCGAACACGAGATCGAGAAGCTCCGCCGGCAGGGTGAGGTCTACGAACCACAGACCGACCACCTCCGAACGACCTGAACTACCCCCGGAGGTCGTGATAGGTCGCCCGGAGCGTGACGGGGGTGACGCCCGCGACGTCGGCGGCGGCCTGCTGGGTGAGCGAGCCGTCCAGCTCGCGCGCGGCGGTGTAGAGACAGGCCGCGGCGACCCCGCTCGGGTTTCGGCCGCTGGTCACCCCGAGCGACTCGGCTTCCCCGACGAGTTCGCGTGCTCGTCTCTCGACGGCGCTCGAGACGTCGAGCAGACTCGCGAATCGGGGTACGTACTCGGCGGGGTCTATCGGCCCCGTCGGGAGGCCCAGCTCCCGGTTGAGCGCGTCGTAGGCCGCGACGAGTTCGCCGCGAGTGGCCTTGGCGGCCTCGCGGACCTCCGCGATGGTTCGCGAGAGCCTCTCGGTTCGACAGACCGCGTAGACCGCCGCGGCGGCGAAGCCTTCGAGCGACCGCCCCCGGAGGAGGTCCGCGTTCTGGGCGGACTCGAAGAGCACGCACGCCCGGTCGCGAACCGTCTCCGGGAGCCCGAGCGCACCGACCAATCGACGGATCTCGGTGAAGGCGTAGACCCGGTTTCGCTCGGCTTTCGAGGCGATCCGCGCGCGGTTGTGCTGGCGGCGCAGACGTGCGAAAAGCCTGCGTTTCCGCCCGGTGAGCCGGGTCGACCGGCCGATCTCGGTCGAGAGCCCGCGGTCGTGGCGCGAGCGCGTGAGGGGCGCACCCGTCCGCTTTCGATTCGGACCGTCGGCGAACGACCGCCACTCCGGACCCCGGTCGATGTTGTCCTCGGCGACGACCAGCCCACAGCTCGTACAGAACGTCTCGTTACCGGACCCGCTCAGGGAGCCGTTGCATTCGGGACACGCGTACCTCGTCTCCATCACGAATCCTCCCACACCGGCCCACTACTTAATATTTTCTTGTTTTTCCTATCTTAGATTAAAAATATGTTAGCGAGCACCGATACGGTCGGCGATGGCGTCGAGCTCGTCGTCGGAGAGGTCGGGTCGGTCGCCGGCGACGGCGTGGATCGGCGCGCCGCCGTCGTCCGAGAACCGTGGGATGACGTGCCCGTGGACGTGCGGGACCTCCTGACCGGCGGCGGGACCGTTGTTGAACGCGACGGTGGTGGCGTCGGCGTCGACCGCGGCTTCGACGGTGGGCGTCAACCGGTGGAGGGTCGAGAAGACCTCGGTCGCGAGGTCCTCGGGGAGGTCGTCGAGGCGCTCGTGGTGGTCGTTCGGCACCACGAGGGTGTGGCCGGGTGCGAGCGGGTTCGCGTCGAGGAACGCGGTCGTCCGGTCGGTCTCGGCGACGATACGACCGGGGATCTCGCCGGCGACGATACCACAGAACGGGCAGTCGGGGTCGTTCGAGCTCATGGGTTGATGGCGTGATGCCGGGGGACCATCGGACGCGCCCGACAAAGAGGGTTCGGGACGGGTGTCGGCGGACCGTCGAGCGGGGGCCGGCAAGCCACAACGGTTTGAATCGGCTGTTCCATGTTCGGCCATGTCCGAGACCAGAACCGGTCCGCCAACGAGCCGCGCACGGCTCGGGTGGTGGCTGTTCGTGTTCGTGCTCGCGGTCTTCGTCGCGTTCGTGGTGTCCTCGTTCGCCGGCATGGTCGTGCTCGCGGTCTTCGGCTACTACGCCACCCGCCCGATCTGCCGGTGGCTCGGGAACTACATCGACTCCGACGGCATCGCGGCGGGGCTCACGGTCCTCCTGATCGTGGTGCCGATCATCGCCCTCGTGCTCTATACGGGCCTCAGCATCATCCAGCAGCTCTCGGGCGTCGTGAGCCTCGGCAACGGGACGAGCGGCGCGCTCGACCTCAGCATGCTGCCGCCGGCACAGGAACAGACGGTGCAGACCCTGCTCCAGAACCCACAGCAAGCCATCAGCCAGCCCCGTCAGCTCGCCCAGACCGCGTTCACGCTCGGGAGCCAGGTGCTCGGCGGGGTCGCCGGCGGGCTCGTGCTCGTCGGGCTGGCGCTGACGCTCGCGCACTTCCTCCTGACCAACGACGACCAGCTCGCCGAGGGCTTTCGAACCCTCGTAGGCGGGCGCGACACCACCGCCTACGCCTACGCCGCGGCGGTCGACGAGGACCTCGAATCCGTCTTCTTCGGCAACCTGCTGTTCGTGGGCGTGATGGCGGTGCTCGCCGGCGTGGTGTACGTGGCCACCAACCTGATCGCGCCCGCGGGCCTCACGATCCCGTTGGTGTTCGTGCTCGCGGTGTTGACGGGGATCACCAGCCTGATCCCGATCGTCGTCGGGAAGGTGATCTACCTCCCGGTCGTGGCGTATCTGGCCGTGCAGGCGTTCGAGAGCGGGGAGAGCGGCGCGTACCTGTTCGTCGTCGGCGCGCTCGTCGTCTACTTCCTCGTGCTCGACATCATCCCGCAGACGTTCATCCAGCCCGTGCTCACCGGCCGCCAGCTCGACGCCGTGGTGATCATGTTCGCCTACCTGCTGGGCCCGATCCTGTTCGGCTGGTACGGCTTCTTCTTCCTCCCCATCGCGTTCGTCGCGGTGCTCGAAGCCATTCGGATCGTGCTCCCCGAACTCGTTCGGGGCGAACCCCTGACCCCGACGGTCTCGCTCGGCGAGAGCATCGGGACGGACCCACAGGCCGACCGCGAGGACGTCACCGACGACGCGACGCCGAACGTCGACGGGACGACGGACGAAGCCGACGACCAAGACGACAGCTGAGATGTGATTCGTGGGATGTGTCGCACGCCGCGAAAAGTAGTTCGAGGGTTCAGCGCTGAGAGTCGCGCAGGATGAACGGCCCGATCGCGAGGGTGCGTTTCGCGATGGTCGCGATCCGTGCGATGTAGGAGATGAGCAGGAGGAAGGGTAGACAGGTGATGACGAACGCGATGGAGGTCACCCAGACGAGCACCGAGACCCCGAGGACGACCCCCGAGAGCGAACTCCCGCCGAGGAAGGTCGTCATGAAGCCCGCGACGATCAGCGCCGGCACCGAGACGTAGAGGATGTTCTGCGAGAGGCTGATCAGCTCCCACTCGAAGTAGAGCGTCTTGATGTGCTCGCGGGCCGGGCCGAACATCGTGAGCACCGTCTTGAGTTCGTCGAGCCGCTCGAAGCTCTCCGCCGAGAGGTCGTCGGTGTAGTCGTCGGCGATCCGCTCGGTCTGGAAGACCTTCCAGCCGTAGTTGTAATCCAGCGCGCCGGAGAGCACGTCGAACGAGCCGAACGTCTCGCCGTCGAGCCGGCCGGAGACGGTGTCGGCGTTCTCGATCAGGCTGTTGGTGAACTCGTCGACCTCGCCACGGAGGTCGTCGTTGTCGTTGTCGGCGATCGACTCGCGCAGCCCCTCGGCGCGGTCCTTGCTCTCGAGGATGAGGGCTCTGAGGAACGCCGACGGGTCGGCGGGGGTCGGCGAACCCGTCAGCTCCTCGGTGTAGTCCCGGAAGTCCATGGTGTTGCTCATGCGTTCGCGCTGGTCGCCGAGCGGGCCGTTCTCCTGACTGATAACGATCTGGGAGATAGTCAGCACGAGGGTGACGCCGGTGATGATGGCCGAGATCATCGTCGAGAACAGCGTCTCGATCGTGTCGGCGGTCTGGGCGTCGGTGAGGAGGAACTGATAGAAATACGTGCCACCGAGCACGAACACCCCGAAGATCAACAGCGCGAGCAGCCCGGTGACGACCACCCGGTGGCCCGCAAGGAAGAACCAGACCTTGAGACGGGTTTCACCGGAGCGCTCGCGCATCGTGTTCGCGGTCCCGATGTCCTCGATGCTCTCCTGGTCGAGTTGGGTGTCCTCCTCCTGGGTGTCGATGGTGTCCGCCGCGTCGCTCATTGGGAGTCCGTGGCCGCGTCGCGCGGACGCTTGAGAACGAGGTACTTGGTGCCGCCGCCGGAGTACTCGACGGTGGTCACGAGTTCCCAGCCCTCCGCACCGAGTTCGTTGAGTTCGGCGACCGGGTCGCTCGCCTCCTTCTTGGTCGCCTCGCGAGGCGGCCGGAGGGTGTGATATTCCCACGCGGTCGGGTCGTCAGTGGTCATCATCGAACCCAACGCGGCCCGCCGGTTGATAGTTTCGCATTCGCGGACTGAGTGGCCCATCACGTAAGCTAGAAGGCCGTTCGGGGCCGACCGGAGAACAGTGACCTCCACCCTTCGCCCCCGGCTCCTCGTCCTCGTGGTCGTCGTCGCGCTCGTCGGCTCCGGCTGTGTAACGGCCCAACCGACGATCACCGTTGAATCGAACAGCCCAGCGGTCTTCGAGGGCTTCTCGACGTCCGATGCCTGGGGTGCCTCCTCCATCCAGGCCTCCGTCTCGCTGACCCCGCAGGCGACGACGAGCCTCGGGGTGACCGAACTCTCGGTCGTGACCGAGAGCGGGAAGTCGTTCTACACGACGACGGTCGATGCGGGCCAGACCAGCGTCACGCTCCCGCTCCCGGTCGGCACGACCGCGACGGTGGTGGCGGTGAACACGGTCAACGGCACGACCGTCGGCACCGCGAACGTGACCACCAGCGGCAACACGCTCCCCTGACCATCCACGTCTTGCCACGGTCGCGCAGTTCGTTCGCTCCCCGGCGAAACATGGACTAACAGCCCGTCGGGTTCCCACGGGAAGAGCTTCGTTCGCCTCGTTCCCTCCCGGCGATCGGCCACGCTCCGATCGCAGTGAGGTTCTGCCTTCAGTCGACCCTCACACCATTCGTTCGCGGGTCAAATACCAACCGCTCCGCCACCGCAACCGTCCCGCGACGGCCACGAGCCTCCCCAACCGACTCACTCCGCTCGGGCACCGCCCTCGCGTCGTTCATCCCTCGCACGCCGATTCGCGGCCGCCGCTCGCTATCGCTCGCGCCACCCGCATGCGCGCGCCGACCGCTCCAACCTCGTCAGCAAAACGCTCCGACCTCGCCAGCAGAACTTCGTTTCGAGCCGTTGCCCTGCTATCCTGACCGACCGGCGTCGACGTCGATCGCGTCGACGGGACAGACGTCGACACAGAGCATACAGTCGATACACTGGATCTCGTTTGCGGGTTCGGCCTTCCGCTCGCTCTCGGGGTGACCGGGGGTCTCGACCCACTCGAAGACGTCGACGGGGCAGTCCTCCAGACACGCGCCGTCGGCGAGACAGATGTCGAAATCCACCGCGACGTGCGTGCCGTGGATGCCCAGTTGCTCGGGTTCGTCGACCGGTCCCCAGACGGTGACGCCGTCGTTCTCGTCGACCGCCTCGCGGCTCCGTTCGAATTCGGGGTCGATGCCCATCGTGTGCGACAGAGGCCGGGCGCTCACTTAAGCCTTCGACCGTGGCGGCCCACGACCGTCCACCGATCAAGGACAACAGGTTTACCTCCACCCGGTGAAATCACTCGGTAATGAAACGACGAGCGTTCATCCGGCGAGCCGGGGGCGGCGCGGTCGGGGCGACGCTGCTCGCGGGCTGTACGAGCGGCGACGGGTCGACGAACGGCTCCGGCTCGAACGGGAGCGCGACCGGCGGGTCGGGGACCACGACCGGTAACACGACCGCGACGGTGGGGTCGGCGAACGGAGGCGGCACCCTCACGGTCGCCACCTACGCGTCGTTCACCGGCGAGGACACCGCGGGCGCGTGGCTGAAATCCGCCTTCGAGGAGCGCCACTCGAACGCGACCGTGGAGTTCCAAGTCCCCGAGAACGGGGTCAACCAGTTCGTCCAGCGCGCCCAGCAGGGGGCCCCCATCGACGCGGACCTGTACGTTGGGCTGAACACCAGTGACCTCGTCCGCGTCCGGCGGCAGCTCGACAGCCCCCTGTTCCGGTCGAGCGGGAACGTCGACGGGACGGATGCGCTCAAGCAGACGCTGGACGTCGATCCGCGAGGACGGGCGATCCCCTACGATACGGGCTACATCACGCTTGTCTACGACGGGACGAAGGTCGACGGGCCGAAGAATTTCGACGCGCTGACCACCTCCCAGTACGCGAACAAGCTCATCACCGAGAACGCCCAGCAGTCGGATCCCGGGCAGGCGTTCCTGCTCTGGACGATCCTCGCGAAGGGCGAGGACGGCTACCTCGATTACTGGCGGGACCTCCTCGACAACGGGGTGCGAGTGCTTTCGGACTGGGAGCCCGCCTACCAGGCCTTCACCGACGGCGAGGCCCCGATGGTGGTCTCCTACTCGACCGACCAGGTCTACTACCACGACTCGAAGGCCCAGCTCCGCCGCCATCAAGTGGGCTTCCTCGACGGGGAGGGCTACGCCAACCCCGAGGCGATGGCGACCTTCGCCGACGCGAGCAACCCGACGCTCGCCCGTGAGTTCATGAGCTTCGTGCTCACCGACCGGGCCCAGTCGGAGATCGCGGTCAGAAACGTCCAGTTCCCCGCCGTGAAGGGTGTCTCCCCGGGAGAGGAGTTCGAGAAGTACGCGAAGGAACCCCCGAACCCCGTCACGATGTCCTACGACGAGCTCGCGGGGTCGGTCGGCGGTTGGGTCGAGGACTGGTCGCGGCTCGTGGCGAGCACCTGATGGCGCGGCGGGCGGAGCGCCTCGCGCTCCCGGTCGGGGTCGTCGCGACGTTCGCGATACTCCTCGTCGTGTTCTACTACCCGGTAGGGAGCGTCCTCGTCGCGGCCGTCGTGCGGAGTGGCCGGCTCACCCTCGGCCCGCTCGCGGACGTCCTCGGCGACCCCTTCTACACCGGCGTGCTGGCCGGCGCGGTGCGCGACCCGTTGGGGGTGCCCGCAGGTCTCGGTGGCTGGGTTCGAGCCGGTTTTCCCTCGATAGGGTTCGGGCTGTTCGGCTTCACGGCTTGGCAGGCCGCGCTCTCGACGGTCGCCAGCGTCGCGGTTGGACTTCCGGGCGCGTACCTCCTCGCACGGTTCGAGTTCGTCGGCCGGCGGACCCTCCGATCGCTCACCATCGTGCCGTTCGTCCTCCCTTCGATCATGGTCGCGGTCGGCTTCCTCGCGATGTTCGGGCAGAACGGCTCGCTCAACGACCTCCTCGGGTTGCTCGGCCTCGGCCCGGTCGGCGGCGTGCTGTTCACCCTCAAGGCGGTCGTGCTCGCCCACGCCTTCTACAACGCGCCGCTCGTGACGCGGCTCGTGACGACCGCCTGGGAGTCGGTCGACGCCCGCCGGGTCGAGAGCGCGCGGTCGCTCGGTGCGTCCCGACTCAGGGCGTTTCGCGACGTCGTGCTGCCCGAACTCGCTCCCGCGGTCCTCACCGCGGCACTGCTGACGTTCGTCTTCACCTTTCTCTCGTTCCCGATCGTGCTCGCGCTCGGCGGGCTCCAGCTCGCCACCGTCGAGGTCTGGCTCTACGCCCGCGTGCAGGACCTCGCGCTGGGCGAGGCCGCGACCCTCGGCACCATCGAGACGGTGCTCTCGCTCTCGCTGACCTACCTCTACCTCAGATACGAGGCACGACAGGTCCGTTCGCGCGGCACCACGACGCTTTCCCGCCACCGACTTTCGGTCGGCTGGCGCACCCTCCGCGACCCGGTTCGAGTCGGACTGTTCGCCTACGGACTCGTCGTGGTGCTCCTGTTCGTCGGCCCGCTCGTGAGCATGGTTGTCGAGAGCTTCACGGGACCGAACGGACTCACGACAGCGAACTACGCCTTCCTCGCGCGCCAGCAGGCCGCGACCGCCGTTGGGACGATACGACCACTGCCTGCGGTCCGGAACTCTCTCCTCTTCAGCCTCGGCACCCTCCTCCTCGCGGTGCCGATGGGGGTGGTGGTCTCGGTGCTCGCGGCGCGGGGCGGTCGCGGGTCCAGAGTTGCCGAAACCCTGATGAGCGCGCCGCTCGCGGTCAGCGGTGTCGTGGTCGGTCTCGGGATGCTCCAGACGCTGGTGTTCGGCACGACGGTGGCCGGCCACCGCCTCGTCGCGAGCGGGCCGGTCGCCATCGTGTTCGCCCACGCCGTCGCGGCCTACCCGTTCGTGAGCCGGAACGTCACACCCGCCCTCTCCGGGATCGACTCCCGCCTCCTCGATTCGGCGCGCTCGCTCGGCGCGAGTCGGTTTCGGGTCCTCCTCGACGTCGAACTCCCGCTGGTGGCGACGGCCGTCCTCGCGGGGGCCGCCTTCGCGTTCGCGATCTCGATCGGGGAGTTCGACTCGACGGTCCTCCTCTCCCAGGGCGTGAACACCTACACGATGCCCGTGGCGCTCGAACGCTACATCGGGAACCGGTCCGTGGGGCCGAGCCTCGGTCCCGCGACCGCGATGGGCACAGTGTTGTTAGTCGTGACCGCGGCGAGCTTCCTCGTGATCGACCGGCTCGGCGGGCGGTGGCAGCCGTGAGCCGGGAGGAGACGGGCGTCGAGCTCGACGGCGTGACCGTCCGGTTCGGGGACGTCGCCGCGCTCCGTGACGTCTCGCTCACGGTCGCCGAGGGCGAGTTCTTCACTCTCGTCGGCCCATCGGGCTGTGGCAAAACCACGACTCTGCGGGCGATCGCGGGCTTCGAGACCCCCGCGACGGGTGCAGTTCGGATCGAGGGGCGGGAGATGGACGGCGTGCCGCCGGAGGACCGGAACCTCGGCGTCGTCTTCCAGAACTACGCGCTCTTTCCCCATCTCTCGGTACGCGAGAACGTCGCCTACGGCCTGCGATTCCACGACCCACCGGACGAGGGTACGGCGGACGAGCGTGTCGCGGATCTCCTCTCGCTCGTGGACATGGCCGACATGGCCGACCGCGACCCCGAGGACCTCTCGGGTGGGCAGCAACAGCGCGTCGCGCTCGCCCGCGCGCTCGCACCGGGACCCGACGTACTCCTCCTCGACGAACCCCTCTCGGCGCTCGACGCGCGCCTCCGCGAGCGGCTCCGGGTCACGCTCAAGGACATTCAGCGCGACCTCGGGATCACGACGATCTACGTCACCCACGACCAGGCCGAGGCGCTCGCGGTCAGCGACCGAGTCGCCGTGATCAACGACGGTCGGATCGAACAGGTCGACACCCCCGAACGGGTCTACCGCGAGCCCGCCTCGCGCTTCGTCGCCGCGTTCGTCGGCGACAACAACCGCTTCGAAGCGGTGGTGACCGGGACGAACCCGCCGCGAGCGTCGGTCGACGGAACCGATGTCGCGCTCTCCGACGACACCGTCGTGGGGGCGAACGAGCCGGTGACGCTCTGTGTCCGACCCGAGGCCATCCGGGTGGTCGATGGGGGCGTGGAACCGTCGGGGGAAGCCACCACGACGCTAGCCGCGACGGTCGAAAGCCGTGAGTTCCTCGGCGACGCCTATCGGGTTCACTGTCGCTGGAACGACCGATCGATACTCGTCAAAACCGGTGGCGAGCGGCCGCCCGAGGGGGACGTCCACCTGACGTTCGACGCCGAGGACGTCCGAGTGCTGACCGACAAGTGATCGCCAGCGTGTTCGTGCGTCGGTCGGCGCTACACGACCTTCATCATCCGGCGTTCGAACCGGCCAGTTCGAACCTTCCGCCAACCCCGGAGGTCGCCGTCGAGGTCCGGGTCGCCGGTGTCGACTCTGAGAATGCCGATACCGTCGAGTTTGCGCCGGGAGGCCACCACCTCGACCTCGGAGCGCCGGAGCACGGCGGGCGCGATCTGCTGGTTGCCGCGACCGAAGACGAAGCCCTGGCCGCCGATCGGCGAGACCACGACGACGTTGTGTTCGCCGAGCGCGGCCTCGATCTCGTCGGCGCTGCCGTCGAGCACGAGGAGTTCGCCGTCGTTCGATTCGTCCGCCCGCCAGACATCGACACCGAGTGAAGTTCCCTCGAAGCCGAGCTCGTTCTTGATCGCGCCGAGGGTGCTGCCGGGACCGAGGACGTAGGTCGTGCCGGGCTCGACGCTCGCCGCGACCCCCGCCGCGAGGGTCTCGACCGTGCCGCCCGCGAGCTGCTTGCTGGATTGGACCTCCTCCGCGACGGGGACCTCGACGAGCGCTCTGAGTTCGGTGTGGACCTCGCCCGCGCGGTAGTCGTCCTCGTCGATGTCGTTGACTTCCCTCGACTCGGTGCGCTCGAAGGTCGCCGCGATCCGGCCCGCCGCGCGCGGCGAGACCGCGAACACGGACGAGTAGATCTTGACGCCCGCAGGAACACCGAGGATCGGGATCGAGGAGTCGAGGTCGGCGAGGGTCTCGGCGACGTCGACCGCGGTGCCGTCCCCACCGACGAACAGGACGAGGTCGACATCGCGTTCGGCGAACGTCTCGATGGCTGTGCGGGTGTCGTCGGCGGTGGTTTCGTCGGGTGGTCGGGTCACGACTTCGGGGTCGAAACCCGCCGCATTGGCGACTCGTTCGCCCATCTCGCCGCCAGCGGTGAGGAGGTCGACCCCGTCGGCGTGGCTCGCCAGGGAGTCGAGCGCCTCGCGAGCGCGGTCGGGGGCGCGCGGTTCGGCTCCGCGCTCGCGGGCCTCCTCAACCTTCCCGTCGGTGCCCTTCAATCCGACTCGGCCGCCCATCCCGGCCACCGGGTTCACCACGAAGCCCACGCGTCGCATGCGTCGGGTCGGTCAGGAATCGGCAAAAGCCGTCCGACTCGAACCACCTATACTGTCGGGGGCGTAATCGACCCTCATGAACGGACTCGTCCTCCAAGAGGGTGTCCAGACCGGGATCATCAACGGCGCGGGCTTCGTCGTCGGCATCGCGGGGATCGTGCTCGCGGTCGCGTGGATGGCCTACCTCTACCGCTGACCGGGCTCACTCCTCGACGAGGTCGACGCGGTCGGCCAGCCAGTCGGCCGCCGACTTGGCCGTCTCCTCGTTCGGGCTCTGGATCTTGACTCTGACGTGCTCGCCGGGGTAGCTCCCGACCGTGACGTCGAATCGGTCGCGAAGCTCCTCGAAACGGTCGAGAAGCGCGCTCTCGGGTTCGTCGACGTGGACGAACTCCACGGACTGAACGGTGCCGGAGAACTCCTCGGCGACGCCCTCGAACATCGCATGCATCTCGTCGGGGACCCCGGGGAAGACGTAGGTCGATTCGACGACGCAGCCCGGGGCGACGCCCGCCTCGTTGTGGAGGACGCGCGCGCCGGTCGGGAGGGCCGCGGTGCCCTCGGCGAGGTCGTCGCTGTGGTAGCCGCCGTGTTCTTCGAGCCACGCGACGGCCTCGTCATTGATTTCGAGGTCGCGGTCGAAGGCCGCCGCCACCGCGTCCATCGTGAGGTCGTCGTGAGTCGGACCGAGGCCGCCGGTGATGAGGACGGCGTCGGCGCGCTCGTGGAGGCCGCGGATGGCCTCGGCGATGGTTTCGATGTCGTCGGGGACCACGACCGAGCGGACGACCTCGACGCCGCGCTCAGTGAGATGCTCGCCGAGCCACGCCGCGTTGGTGTTGACCGTGTCGCCCGCGAGGAGTTCGTCGCCGACGGAGAGGAGCGCGACGCGCATATCACCCCTTGGGAACCGGTGACTAAAAGCCCGGCCGTCGTCCGCCGACGGGCGGTGCGGCCTGCGGTCGCGGAGCGGGTGCGACGGCTGTTGTGGTACGGTCGTGGGCCTGGCGGATGAAGGGCGAGGCGCTTGGTGTGAGCGAAGCGAACACCGCGAACGAAGTGAGCGCGGCGAGGGCTTCGGCGGAGGCGGTCGCGGTGCGGGGTGATTGCGGAGCTGTGAGTGATCGTACCGCGAATAAGCGCGAAGCGCGAGTGAGCGGGCCGACGACTGACCAACGGGAAGGAGGAGGCTTTTGATCCACATTTTGCCAGGGAGCGAGTGAGCCGAAGGCGAACGAGCGACCGCAGCAAAAGGTGGAGCCGGAGAAGTAAAACCGTGTGGCCGTGAGTGGCCTGCTATGATAGACGAGACGGTCGAGGAGATCCGCGAGATGCAGAGCCACAGCTCCTCGGTGGTCGCCGTGAAGGCGGCCCACGCGCTCGCCTCGCTCACCGAGCGCGAGTTCCGGAGCGTCGAGGACTTCGTGCGGGACGTCGAGCGCAACGCCAGCGCGCTCCGACAGGCCAACCCCTCGCACGCCTCGCTCCAGAACACCCAGCGCGAGATCGTCGCCGCGCTCGACGACGACTTCGACGACATCGACGCGGCGAAAGCCCGGGTTCGGGTCGCGGTTCGGCGGGTGATCGAACGCGTCGAGATGGCGAAACGCCGGGCCGCGGAGTACGGCGCGATGGCGATCGAGGACGGGATGACGATCCTCACGCACGACTACTCCTCCACGGTACTGGAAGCGATCGAACTCGCGTGTCGTGACGGGGCCGAGCTCACGGTCTACGTCACCGAGGCGCGGCCCCGCTACCTCGGTCGCAAAAGTGCGCGAACCCTCGCGGCCGTCGATCGGGTCGAGCCCCACCTGATCGTCGACGGCGCGTCGGGCCACTACCTCCCCGAGTGTGACCGGGTGCTCGTGGGGATGGACTGTATCGTCGACGACACGCTCTACAATCGGGTGGGAACCTTCCCGATCACCGCCACCGCCGCGGAGTGCGACGTGCCGGTGACGGTGGTCGGTTCGGGGGCGAAAGTCATCGACGAGGGCTTCGTCTTCGAGAACGAGTTCCGGGCGAGCAGCGAGGTGATGCGCGAACCCGCGGAGGGCTTCTGGATCGACAACCCGGCCTACGACGCGACGCCCGTTCGGCTGATCGACTCGGTGATCACCGACGAGGGGATGGGTTAGGCTTCGAGGACCTGCTCGGGGCGGGTCGTGACCGCGGTCGAACAGACCGGACAGGTGTAGACGAGGGAGTCGGCGTCGTGGTCGACGTTCCAGTCGCCGTCGATCGGGCTCTCGTGACCGCACTCGGGACAGTAGAGCACGGCCTTGTCCCCCATGCTATCGTCCGCGTGGCGGTGGGTGGTGGTGGGCGTCATTGAATACGGATAGGGACGCGACGGGTATAGGTCTGGCGGGAGAGCCCTCGAAACGCCCGTTGACGCCAAATAATGGTGACATTCACCGCGAAACGATCCCCGCTACCGAGCGCGTTCGACCGCGTCGAGCGCCGCGGGGTTCTCGATCGAGCTCATGTCCCCGAGCTCCTCGCCCCGGTAGACCGAGGCGATCGCCCGCCGGATGATCTTCCCCGACTGGGTCTTCGGGAACTCCTCGACGAACAGCACCTCGCGCGGGCGGAAGGGTTTGCCGAGGTCGGTGCCGACCCGGTCGCGGAGCGCCTCGCGGAGGTCGTCCGATCCCTCGACGTCGTCTTCGAGGACGGTGTAGGCCACGACCGCCGTGCCCGTCGTGTCGTCGGGGACGCCGACCGCGGCGGCCTGGTTCACCGCGTCGTGGTCCATCAGCGCGCCCTCGACCTCGGCCGGCCCGACCTTCCGGCCCGCGACGTTGAGCGCGTCGTCGGCCCGCCCGTGCAGGAACCAGAGGCCGTCTTCGTCCTTCTGGGCCCAGTCGCCGTGGTTCCACATCGGCGGCTCGGTGAACGTCGACCAGTACTCGTTGAGATAGCGTTCGTCGCCGCTCCAGAGGGATTTCGTCATCGAGGGACAGGAGTCACGCGCGACGAGGTAGCCCCGCTCGCCCTCGTCGGCAACGGATTCGCCCGCCTCGTTCACGATATCGATGTCCATCCCGATCCCTGGCCCACCGAGGGTGCAGGGCTTCAACGGCTGGATCGGCAGCGGCATCAGGAAACAGCCGCAGATCTCGGTGCCGCCCGAGATGTTCATGATCGGCGTCTCGCCGTTGCCGACGTGCTCGTAGAACCAGTACCACGATTCCTCGTCCCAGGGCTCGCCGGTCGAGCCGAGGAATCGGAGGCTGGAGAGGTCGTGGCCCTCGACCCACTCGTCGCCCTGCTTGCGGAGCGCGCGGATCGCGGTGGGCGAGATGCCGAACTGGGTGACGTCGTGGTCGTCGATCATCCGCCAGAAGCGGTCGGGTTCGGGGTGGTCGGGCGCGCCCTCGTACATCACGACCGTCCCTCCGAAGGCGTGGTTGCCGAGCAGGGTCCACGGGCCCATCATCCAGCCGATATCCGAGACCCAGAAGAAGTTGTCGTCGGGTTCGTGGTCGAAGCCGAAGTAGATCTCCTTCGCACACTGCATCAGCACGCCCGCGTGGGTGTGGACGATGCCCTTCGGCTGGCCGGTCGTGCCCGATGAGTAGAGCAGGATCGACTCCTGCCCCGAATCGAGGGACTTCGTCTCGTAGTCGGGAGACTCGTCTTCGATGGCTTCGGTCCAGGACTCGTCGCGGTCGCCCCACGGGATCTCGTTCGATCCATCGTCGTCAGCATCCGCGTCGGGCACGAGTCCCAACCGGTCGTAGACGATGGTGTGTTCGACGTGCCCGGCCTGCTCGATGGCGTCGTCGGCGGCCTCCTTCAGCCGTACCTCGCCCCCGCGGCGGTAGAACCCGTCGCCGGTGAACAGGACGGAAGGCTCGGCGTCGGCGATCCGGGTCGCGGTGGCGTCGACGCCGAACCCCGAGAAGACCGGGACCGCGATCGCGCCGACCTTGAAACAGCCGTAGAGGATCGCGATGACCTCGGGGACCATCGGCATGTAGAGCGCCACGGTATCGCCGGTCCCCACGCCCCGAGCTTCGAGCGCGTTCGCGACTCGATTCGCTTGGTCGTGGAGGTCGCCGAAGGTCACCTCGCGCACGTCCCCCGGTTCACCTTCCCAGAGACACGCCACGTCGTCCCGGTGCTCCCCCGTGGCGTGCCGGTCGAGGGTGTTGTGAGCGATGTTGAGTTTCCCGCCAGGATACCAGTCCGAGAACTGCGGGCCGTCCGAATCGTCGCGGACTTCGTCGTACGCCTCAAAGAAGTCGATTCCCAGATACTCGGGGAGCTCGTCCCAGAACCAGTCGATCCCCGATTCGTCGACGCCCTCGACGTCGCCACAGGTCCGTGCGATCAGTTCGTCGTAGTCCGCGATGTCGTACTCCTCCATGAACGCGTGGACGTTCGTGGATTCGACGAACTCCTGGCTCGGCTCGTGGACGAACCCCTCGGTGTCGGAAGCTGACCCCATCGTTCCCGACTATCGAGCCGGCGCTCACAAGAACCTTTGCGCCCGCCCCACAAACCGGCGACAACCCGTCGGTAGTTTTATTCGCCGTCCTCCACTCGGACGATCGTTCCATGGCAACCAGAGAACGCGGCACGGTGGTACAGCGGCTCGGGTCGGCGATCGCGGACGTGGTCGAGCGGTGGATGCCGAGCCCGTTCCTGTTCGCCATCCTCCTGAGTTACGTGGTCTTCGTCGCCGGAATCCTCGTCGAGGGCGCGGGACCGGCGGCGATGGTGGGCTACTGGTACGACGGCTTCTGGACCCTGTTGACCTTCGGGATGCAGATGGTGCTCATCCTCGCGACGGGCTACGTCGTGGCCTACCACCCGCTCGTTCGGCGGGGGATCGAGCGCCTCACGCGGATCCCGAACGACGGCAGGCAGGCGGTGGTGCTGGTCGGGGTGATCGCGATGGTCGTCGCCTGGATCCAGTGGGGGCTCGGCCTCATCGTCGGCGCGGTGCTCGCCCGCGAGATGGGGCGCCAGGCCCACGAACGCGGGCTCTCGGTCCACTACCCGCTGCTCTGTGTCGCGGGCTACATGGGGATGGGTCTGACCTGGCACTGGGGGCTCGCGGGCTCCGCGCCGCTGTTGATGAACACCCCGGGCAACGTCTTCGTCGAGCAGGGCATCGTCGACGGCCTCATCTCCACCTCCCAGACGGTCTTCAGCGGCTACTCGCTCGCGCTCACGGTGCTCGGCATCGTCTACACCGCGGTCGTGCTCTACCTGCTCGCGCCGACCCGCGAGGAGAGCGCGGGCATCACGGCGTTCGTCTCGCCGAGCAAGCTCCGCTCCACCGGCAGCGACACCGGAACGGCCGCCACCGACGGCGGTACGACCACGACGGGTGACGACCCCGCCGACCCCACCCCCAGCGACCGGATCAACAACAGCCGGGTCATCGGCGGGGTTATCGCACTCACCGGTGTCGCGGTCGCGGTCTGGACCTTCGCGACCGACGGGCTGGCCGCGCTCAACCTCAACGTGATGAACTTCCTCTTCCTGTTCATCGGTCTCGCGCTGTTCACCAGCCCGGAGGCCTACGAGGACGAGTTCGGCGAGGCGGTGCTGGCGACCAGCGGCATCATCCTCCAGTTCCCCTTCTACGCCGGGATCATCGGGATGATGAACAGTTCCGGGCTCTCAACGACGCTCGCGGAGACGCTGGTCTCGATTTCGACGCCCGCGACCTTCCCCGCGGTGGCGTGGATCACGGCCGGGATCATCAACTTCTTCGTGCCCTCCGGCGGCGGCGAGTGGACCGTCATCGGCGAGACGGTCTTGGGAGCCGCCGACCAGCTCGGGGTGCCGCCCGGACAGGCGGTCGTGGCCTACGCGGTCGGCGACGCCCACACCAACCTCTTCCAGCCGTTCTGGGCGCTCCCGCTCCTGGGGATCACCGGGATGCGCGCCCGCGACGTCTTCGGCTACGCCGCGACGGTAATGTTGCTCCTGATACCGTTCCTCGCCGCGGCGCTCATCCTGATCCCGTACTGAGCGCCGCAGCCGCGAACCACTCCCTACTCACCTTCCGCACCGGAAACGAGCCCCGGAGCACTGCCGAAAACGCTTTTAGTCGCCGGCGGTCCAACGGATGGTATGTACGTCCGGAACGCGAGAAACCGCGAGGAAGTCTGGCTTCTGGACCGGATCGAGGCGATGGGCCTCGACGACGCCGCGTTCCGGTCGCGCGATTACGTCGTCGCGATCGACGAGGAGTCCGACGAGAAGGCGGGCTTCGGCCGGATCCGGGTCCACCGCGCCGACGACCCCGCCTGCGAGCTCACCGGTATCGGCGTCCTCGACGGGTGGCGCGGCCAGGGTGTCGGAGCCCACGTCGTCGAGCGGCTGCTCGACCGCGCGGGCGACGAGGGCTTCGAGACGGTCTACGCCTTCACCGACCAGCCCGACTACCTCGACCAGTTCGGGTTCGAACGCGTCGATCCAACCGATCTCCCCGACGTGCTCGGGAGCCGCTTCGAGGCCAAACGCGAGACCATGCCGGACGCGGTGGCGCTCCGCCTGGCCGTCGAGTCGTTCTCGCTGCCCGAGCGCCTCCGCGAGCGGTTCAAACACGCCGCCCCCGCACGCGAGGAGGGCGAGGTCGAGGAGGCGCCGGAGGACTTCGGGATCGAGACCGAGAGCACGACCTACAAGTACGACACCGGATGAGAGGGTCGGCGAACAACCGTTAAGGTCGCGTCGGCCCGAGGTTGGCCATGTTCGACCCCGACGACCTCGCCGCGATCCGGTCGGCGAAAGACGACTGGGAGGACGAGACCCTCGACCCGGTGCTCGACCGTTTCGGCGAGCGAAAGGACGAGTTCACCACCGACACCGACGGCCACACCGTCGACCGGCTCTACACCCCCGACGACCTCGCTGACCACGAATACGACGAGGCGTTCGGATTTCCGGGTGAGGAGCCGTTCACGCGCGGGGTCTACCCGACGATGTACCGCGGGCGGCTCTGGACCATGCGCCAGTACGCCGGGATGGGCACGGCGGAGGAGACCAACGAGCGCTATCAGTATCTCATCGACGAGGGCCAGACGGGGTTGTCGATGGCGTTCGACCTGCCGACGCAGATGGGCTACGATTCGGACAACGAGATGGCTGCCGGCGAGGTCGGGAAGAGCGGGGTGGCGATCGACTCGATCCACGACATGGAGACCGTCTTCGAGGGCATCTCGCTTTCCGAGGTATCGACGAGCATGACCATCAACGCGCCCGCCTCGGTCCTGCTCGCGATGTACATCGCCGTCGGCGACGAGCAGGGCGTCCCGCGCGAGGAGCTCCGGGGGACCATCCAGAATGACGTGCTGAAGGAGTACGTCGCGCGCAACACCTACATCTACCCGCCCGAGCCCTCGATGCGAATTATAACCGACATCTTCGAGTTCTGCGCCGAGGAGGTCCCGAACTTCAACACCATCTCGATCTCGGGCTATCACATCCGCGAGGCGGGCTCGTCGGCGGCCCAGGAGATCGCCTTCACGCTCGGCGACGGCATCCAGTACGTCGAGGCCGCGCTCGACGCGGGCCTCGCGGTCGAGGAGTTCGCGCCCCAGCTCTCCTTCTTCTTCGCGTCGTACAACAACGTCTTCGAGGAGGTCGCGAAGTTCCGGGCCGCCCGCCGGATGTGGGCCAAGATCATGGATGAGCGGTTCGGGACCGACGACCCCGACTCGAAGAAGCTCAAGTTCCACACCCAGACCGCGGGCTCCGCCCTGACCGCCCAGCAGATCGACAACAACGTCGTCAGGGTGGCCTACCAGGCGCTCGCCGCAGTTCTGGGGGGGACACAGAGCCTCCACACCAACGGGAAGGACGAGGCGCTCGCGCTTCCCACGGAGAAATCCGTTCGCACGGCCCTCCGGACCCAGCAGATCCTCGCCCACGAGTCGGGAGCCGCCGACACCGTCGACCCGCTCGCGGGGAGCTACTACGTCGAGAGCCTGACCGACGAGTTGGAGGAAGAGGCCTTCGAGATCCTCGATACAGTGGATGAGAAGGGCGGGATGCTCCGGGCGATCGAGGACCAGTGGGTTCAGCGCCAGGTCCAGGACGTGGCCTTCGAGCGCCAGCGCGAGATCGACGAGGGCGAGCGAACCATCGTCGGCGTCAACGAGTACCAGGTCGACGAGGAGCCCGAAGTGGACATCGAGGAGGTCACCGAAGAAGACCAAGAGCGCCAGCGCGAGCGGCTCCAAACCGTCCGTGACGAGCGCGACGACGACGCGGTCGAGGAGGCCCTCGCGGCGGTTCACGACGCCGCCGCGGGCGATGCGAACCTGATGCCGTACCTCGTCGACGCGGTGAAGGCCGAGGCCACCACCGGCGAGATCTGCGACGCGATGCGTGACGTCTTCGGCGAACACCAGGGCGGGGCTGCGCTGTGAACTTCGACCACGCCGGCATCGCGACCGACGACGCCAGCGGCCTCGCCGACCGCTTCTCGATCCTCTTCGACACCCCGGTCGTCCACGAGGAGACCGTCGATGGGATGACCGTCGTCTTTCTCGACTGCGGAAACGGCTATTTCGAACTCCTCGAACCCGAAGACGACGGCACCATCGCGCGCTATCTCGACTCCAATGGACCGGGCATCCACCATCTCGCGCTCGCCACCGACGATATCCGGGCGACGCTCGACCGGGTCGTCGACCACGGCGTCGAGCCGATCGACACCGACCCGCGACCCGGCGCGTGGGGCCACGAGGTGGCGTTTCTCCACCCGAAGTCGACGGGTGGGGTGCTCGTGGAACTGGTCGAACACTAGGCCCCCACCGTTTACGCCCCACCTTTTGCTGCGCTCGCCTTCGGCTCGCTGGCAAAATGTGGATCAAAAGCTTCCTCCTTCCCACCGGAAGAGCTTCGCTCTTCCGTGCTCTCGTTCGCTCCCTCTGGTCGCTCACGAGAACTGCGGTCAGTCGTCGGCCCGCTCACTCGCTCCGCTCGTTCGCGGTGCAAACGCTGACTTCTCCGCGACCGCTCAGTACCGCCTCCGCCGAAGCCCTCAGTCGCTCCGCTCACGGCTCACTTCGCTCACGGCTTCCTGCGGTCGCCGTTCGCCTCGTGGTCGTTCGAGAGAGCAAAGCTCTCTCGTGATCGTCAAAAGAGTCTCCGACTCTTTTGGACCTCGCGGAGCTTCGCTCCGCTCAGTGACGAAAATCGGAGATTTTCGAACCACCTCCCAGTGGTCGGCCACGCCCCGTTCGCCGTTCGCATCGAGGCGCTCGCGTTGCTCGTGCCTCGCACCGCTCGTTCGCCCTTCATCCACCAGGCCTGCACCGCAACCGCACGGCGGCCGCACCGAACCCACCGCTCCGTCACCGTCCGCTCGATCGTGGCGACCCTCCACCGCCCGAGATCGTGCGAGAGAGGGCATGACACGCACACGAACCAGTTCCATTCGCCGGTTTCACAACCGCTTTTCAACTGTCGCCCGTTGTCCTGCGTGTATGTCTCAAGAGGAACTCACGTCGGAGAGCGTCGAGCGAGCCAGCGGGATGCCGACCTTCGGGCTCGGCACCTGGGAGAACGAGGACCCCGAGGCGTGTGCCGAGAGCGTCCGAACCGCCCTCGACATGGGCTATCGCCATATCGACACCGCCCAGGCCTACGGCAACGAGGACAGCGTCGGCGACGGCATCGAACAGGCCGACCTCGACCGCGAGGAGTTCTTCCTCGCCACGAAGGTCTGGACCGAGAACCTCGCGCACGACGACGTCATCGACTCGACCCACGAGAGCCTCGACAAACTTGGCGTCGATTCGGTCGACCTGCTCTACATCCACTGGCCGCAGAACACGTACGAACCCGAAGAGACCCTCCCGGCCTTCGAGGAACTCGTCGACGAGGGCCTCATCGACCACATCGGCGTCTCGAACTTCGAGCCCGAGCACCTCGACGAGGCACGGGAGATCCTCGACGAACCGATCTTCGCGAACCAGGTCGAGATGAACCCCCTCCTCCCCCAAGAGGAACTTCGGGAGTACTGCGACGAACACGACATCGAACTCGTCGCGTACTCCCCGCTCGCGCGCGGGAAGGTCTTCGACGTCGACGAGATAAGCGAGGTCGCCGAGAAACACGACGCGAGCGAGGCCCAGGTCAGTCTCGCGTGGCTCCGCGAGAAGGGCGTCACCGTGATCCCGAAGGCCACGAGCGAGGAGCACATCCGCGACAACTGGGAGTCCCTGCACCTCGACCTCGACGACGAGGACGTCGAGACCATCGACGGGATCGACACCGTCGAGCGCCAGGTCGACCCCGACGACTCCCCCTGGTAGGGCTCCGCCGATTGCCGAGTAACGAAAACGTATTCTCGCTGCGCCCGTAGACCCGGCATGGAGTTCGACCTCCCGAAGACGGCCGGGATATTCGTGGTGTTGTTCGCGATCATCGCCATCGGCACGTTCATGAGCCCGATGACCGCCTCGACGGTCGGGATGGTGCTCGGCGGCCTGCTGGTCTTCGGCATTGTCACCCTGTTCGTCGGCGTCCAGCACGGCGAGTACCGCGCCACGCGACGCTGAGAGGGCAACTCGGTGACCGAGCGGCCCGATTTTGCTCGACATACTCAGTGGGCGACCATTCCCGTCGGTCGTTGTGAGGGACCATCGTGTGCGGTATCACGTCACACTCGAAAGCGAAGCCGCAACGCCTTTCATGGACGTAATTATATCTCATTACGCTATGGCAACCGAGTTCCCCGACTACCTCGACGTGGATTACACCGACGGCGAAGGTGAAGACCCCGAGGACTACCCGACGATAGAGGACAAGATCGAGAAGGCGATCGAGGTCACCCGACGCGGTCTCGAACAGTACGATAACCCCTCCGTGATGTGGACCGGCGGGAAGGACTCGACGCTCACCCTCTACTTCGTGAAGGAGGTCGCCGACCGCTTCGACCTCGACGTCCCGCCCGTGATCTTCATCGACCACTACCAGCACTTCGACGAGCTGTTCGACTTCGTCGAGCACTGGGCCGACGAGTGGGACCTCGAAGTCGTCTACGCCCGCAACGACGACGCCGGCCGCTACGTCGAGGAGAACGACATCGAACCCGGTGACGACATCCCGGTCTCGGAGCTCTCCGAGCACAACCAGCACCACATCCGCGACATCCTCGAGTACGAGGAGGACACCTTCCCGTTCCTGCTCGACACCTACGTGGGCAACCACCTCCTCAAGACCGTGGCGCTCAACGACGCCCTCGAGGAGTACGACATCGACGGCATCCTCTCGGGCATCCGCTGGGACGAACAGGAGGCCCGCGCCGACGAGACCTTCTTCAGCCCGCGCCACGACCCCGAGATCTACCCGCCCCACGACCGCATCCAGCCGATCCTGCAGTTCGACGAGGCCGACGTCTGGGAGACCTTCTGGCACTTCGTCGTGCCCGAGACCGTCGAGGAGTACCCCGACGAGGGCTACGTGCCCCAGGACTACGACGACCTGCCGAACGGCCTGACCCACGAGGACATCCCTGTCAGCCCGAAGTACTTCGAGGGCTTCCGCTCGCTGGGCAGCGAGGTCTCGACCGACAAGACCGAGTCCACGCCCGCCTGGCTCCAGGATCTCGACAACACGACCGAACGCGCCGGCCGCGCCCAAGACAAGGAGGACCTGATGGAGCGCCTGCGCGACCTCGGTTACATGTGAAGTTCGGGTAGCTCACCCTTTCAACCGCGGTAGCTCCGGATGTGTATCCAGCTCTTTCGTATGCCGCACTACGTGATATAAAAGAAGTGCCCGAGTCGCCCAAAGTATATTCCTATCCCGATGGTCGTGTTCTGCATGCTCATGTCTACTCTGTTGCAACTCCAAATATTCGGGATTCTCGGATTGGTGTGGCTACTGATTCAAATAGCGATCGTCATCGTCGTCATCGCCGCCATCGTGAAGGTCTTCCAGATATCGAACGACGTCAAGGAGATAAAAGAACTCCTCGAGAACGAAGAGACGGAACGAGAAGAACGGATGTCGTAAGTAGGGGAGAGCCACGGCGTTCATCCTCGGGAATTACCCCACTTCGGTCACGGCGGATAGCTGAGCAGCGAAGTCGAATCGGAGGAACGAACGAAGGACCGACGGACCGTCTTCAACGCGACCGGCGCAGGAACAGTTCGGCACCGCCCCACCAGTTGACGACGGCCTCGTCGAGCTCCCACCCGTCCGCCGCGAGCTCGTTCAACAGCCGTTCGGTCTCGTCGCGCTCGATGCGAAACCACCAGAAGCTGGTCGGCGCTTTGACGACCTTGTACTCGTAGCCCGCTTTACCGCTCACACGCCGTCCGCCTGTCGTGGTACTCACGATGCACCCAGAGGTCGTCCGAGGAAAAAGCCGTTCCGCCCACCTGAAGACCGTGATTTCGGTTCTCCTGTCGATCTAGCCCACACCCATCGGCCACGCGTCGGCGAAAACCTACATTACCCCGGTGCCCGTTTGAGCCGTCGATGAGCCACCAGTTCCCCGAGTACCTCGACGTGGACTACACCGACGGCGACGACCACGACGCGGGCGCGTACCCGACCCTCTCGGACAAACTCGAAAAGGCCGCGAGCGTGACTGCGACCGCGCTCGACCAGTACGAGAACCCCGCAGTGATGTGGACCGGCGGGAAGGACTCGACGCTCGTACTCTACGTGGTACGAGAGGTCGCGCGCGAGCGCGATATCGACGTTCCGCCGGTCGTGTTCATCGACCACTTCGAACACTTCCCCGAGGTGATGGCGTTCGCCGAGCGCTGGGCCGAGCAGTGGGACCTCGACCTCCGATTCGCGCGCAACGAGGCCATCGCCGGTCTCGGTGCCGAGCCAGGCGACGAGATCCCGCTCTCGGACCTCGGCGAGACGAACCGCCGCGAGCTCGACCGTATCGACTACGAAGGCGACACCCTCACCCTGGATGCGGATTCGTTCGAGGGCAACCACCTCCTGAAGACGGTGGCGCTGAACGAGGTCCTCGAATCCACGGGGTTCGACGGGATCTTCTCGGGCGTCCGCTGGGACGAACAGGAGGCCCGCGCCGGCGAGACCTTCTTCAGCCCGCGCCACGACCCCGAGATCTACCCGCCCCACGACCGGGTCCACCCCATCCTCCAGTTCGAGGAGGTGGACGTCTGGGACGCCTTCTGGAACGCCGTCGTCCCGGACACCGTCGAGGGCTACCCGGCCGGCCACGTCCCCGAGAGTACCGACGACCTCCCCGACGGTCTCACCGCCGAGGACATCCCTGTCAGCCCGAAGTACTTCGAGGGCTTTCGCTCGCTCGGGACCGAATCCGGGTCGGGCAAGTCCAGCGAGCGCCCCGCGTGGCTTCAGGACCTGGAGGGCTCCACCGAGCGCGAGGGCCGCGCCCAGGACAAGGAGGGGCTGATGGAGCGCCTGCGCGACCTCGGCTACATGTAGTCTCGACGGAGACAGAGGAGAACGGTTAGTCGGCGGGGTGGAATCGCGAGAGCGCGTCCTTGACGGCTTGGTTCTGGCCGACGAGCGTGATGCGGTCGCCGTGTTGGAGCTCGAAGTCGCCGTCGGGGACCTTGTTCTCGCCGTCCCGGCCGACGAGGGCGATCAGACAGCCGTCGGGGATGGCCGAGCCGAGTTCGGAGATGGTCTTGCCCGCGACGTCCTCGGCGGTGACCTCGAACTCCTGGACGTCGCCCGACCGGCCGAGCTCGGTCATCCAGTTCCAGAGCGCGGGGCGTTCGATCCGGTTGTCGATCGCCCACGAGGTGGCGTTCGTCGAGGAGATGGTCTCGACGTCGAGCTCCGCGAACGCGTCCTCGTTCCCGGGTTGGTTCACCCGCGAGATCACCTGTTCGGTGTCGAACGTGGTGGCGGCGAGCTGGGCCACGAGGAGGTTGACGTCGTCGTCGCCGGTCGTGGCGACCACCGTCGAGGCGTTCTCGGCCCCGGCGGTCCGGAGCACGTCGCTGTCGGTGGCGTCGCCGATCCGGACGGCGTAGCCGTCGTTGCGGGCGGTCTCGGCGATCGACTCGTCGCTTTCGATTATCACGACGTTCTCGCCGCGGGCTTCGAGGCGTGCCGCGAGGTCGCGACCGACCTTGCCGCTGCCGACGATGAGTGCGCGCATGGGGATCACGTCGAGGTACTCCGCGAAGTATCTGGCTAACCCGCCCTCGATCACGACGGTGGCGAAGATCACGAGGAAGACGGTGCCGACGAGGGTCTGTGCCGCCGTATCGAGCCCCATCGACTGGAGTTCGACCGCGAACAGCGTCGCGACCGAGGCCGGGATGATCCCCCGCGGCCCGACCCCGCTCATGAACAGCTTCTCCTCGCGGGTGAACCGACCGCCGACCGTCGAGATGAAGACGAGCAGCGGGCGGAGCACGACTATCACGACGAAGACGACCGCGAGGCCACCGAGGCCGAGCGGGAGCGCCTCGAAGTCGAGAAGCGCGGCGAGCGCGATGAAGACGAACGAAAGCACGATCAGCGTGATGTCGCCCTTGAAATCGGTTATCTCCGACTCGTAAGGGACGTCGAGGTTGCCGACGATGATCCCGGCGGCCGCGGCGGCGGCGATCCCGGCCTCCGAGGTCACGACGTTCGCCACGCCGTAGGCCACGAGCGCACCGGCGAGCACGAGCAGGCGGGCGTTTCGGGGGGCGTTGCCCGGCGAGAGGTGGACGTACTTGAGGAACGCCCAGAGCAGCCCGGCGACGACGGCCCCGACGACGAGCCCGACGCCGAGTTTGAGGGCGAAGACGACGAGGATCGCGCCGACGCCCTCGGAGGCCTGGAAGACCACCTCGAACACCACCACCGCGAGGATCGCGGCGGTAACGTCGTTGACGATACCCTCGGTTTCGAGCGTGGTCGCGACGCTGTCGCGCACCGGCACCACGTCGAGGATCGGCGAGATCACGGTGGGGCCGGTCGCCACGAGGAGTGCACCGATCAGGAAGGAGACGTCCCACGGCGCGGGGATCGCGTAGTGGACGACGACCGCCGTCCCGACCAGTGATATCACCGCGCCAAGTGTGGTGAGCCGCACCATCGTTGTCGAGGTCCGTCTGAGGTCCTCGACCCGGAGGTGGAAGGCCCCCTCGAAGACGATGATCGCCACCGCGAGCCCCACGATGATCGGGAGCGCGCCGCCGAAGGTGCTCGCGGTGATGATGCGATGTGAGAGCACCAGCCCCGACAACGGACCGAGGACCAGGCCCACGCTCAACAGGAAAATGATACTCGGGAGCTGAAATCGGTCGCCGAGGACCTGGGAGATGACCCCCAGTGCGATGATCCCCGCGATGAGTGCGATCAGCCCCGCACTACCAGTAGCCACTCACGAGCCTCCATTGAATATCCGTAAACCATCGCGGTATATAAGACCTTCATCGGCAAGCCGTAACTCACCCCCCGCTCTGTCACCGCGACCGTGATACCGGCTCGCCGATCACCGGTCGTAGAGCCGGTCGATGTCGTCCTCGTACCGGGCGAGGATGTTGCGGCGTTTCTTCTTCATCGTCGGCGTCACGAGGTCGTTCTCCTCGGTGAACTCCTCCGGTGCGAGCACGAACCGTTTTATCTGCTCGTAGGGCTCGAACCGTTCGTTCACTTGCTCTATCTCCTCGGTGATGCGCTCTTGCACCCGGTCGTCGTGACAGAGCTCCTCGGGGTCCTCGGGGAGGTCGAGCCCCTCCTCCGTGGCCCACTCGCGGACGCGCCCGACGTTCGGCACCACGATAGCGCTCACGAACTTCTCGCCGTCGCCGACCACCATACACTGCTCGACGAGCGGGTTGCTCGCGAAGGCGTCCTCGATCGGCCGCGGCGCGACGTTCTTCCCCGTGGAGAGCACGAGGAGCTGCTTCGAGCGCTCGCGGAAGGCGAGGTAGCCGTCGGGGCGCTGCTCGACCACGTCGCCCGTCCGGAACCACTCCCCGTCGAACGCGTCGTCGGTCTCCTCGGGGCGCTCCCAGTAGCCCTCGGTGACGTTCGGCCCCTTCACGAGGAGTTCGCCGACCTCGCCCTCGGCGTCGAAGTCGTTCGGGACCACCGTCGAGTCCACGCGCACCTCCTCGTCGTGGACGGGGTACCCGATGGTGCCGATCTCCGGGGCTTCGGGCGGGTTGACCGCGACGACGGGTGCGGTCTCGGTGAGACCGTATCCCTCCAGGATCGGGAGTCCCATCGCGGCGAACAGCCGCCCGAGCTCGGGCGAGAGGCTCCCCCCGCCGCTGATGAAGAAGTCGATGTTGCCGCCGACGCCCTCGCGGACCTGGGAGAACACCAGCCGATCCGCGAGCGCGTGTTTCGCCCGCAGTCCGATGCCGGGCGACTCGCTCTCGTGGTAGACCTGTCCGACCTCGGTGGCCCACTCGAAGACCCGGGAGCTCACTGTCGACCCCGAGGCCTGCTCGCGGATGGTGTCGTAGAGCTTCTCGTAGACCCGCGGCACGCTGGTGGCCGAGGTGGGGGTGACGAGCGAGAAGTCCTCGCGGAGGGTGTCGGGGCTCTCGGCGTAGGCGACCGTGGAGCCGGCGGCGAACTGCATGAAGTGGCCCGCGAGGCGCTCGAAGACGTGCGCGAGCGGGAGGAAGGAGAGGCTAGTCGAACCGGGACCGATCGTCGGCGTGTCGCCCTTGTCGGGTCGGGGGCCGAACCGTCGGTAGACCTGGTCGACGTTCGCCCGGAAGTTGCGGTGGCTGAGCTTGACTCCCTTCGGCCGGCCGGTGGTACCGGAGGTGTAGACGAGGCTCGCGAGCGCCTCCGGGTCGCGTGCGGCGAGCCACGACTCGTACTCGTCGGCGTCGAAGGCCGCCGCGCCGCGGTCGTGGACCTCGGCGAGCGTGAGGACATCGTCCCTCCCGTCGTAGCCCTCGAACTCGTCGATGGAGACGATGAAGTCGAGGTCGAGCTCCGACTCGACTTCGAGGACGTGTTCGAGGAGCTCCTCGTTCTCGACTACGACGCCCGTCGCGCCCGGGTCGGAGAGGAGGTACTCGACCTGCCGGGGTGACGAACTCGTATACACCGTGGTCACGACCCCGCCGGCCGCAAGGATGCCGAAGTCCGACTGCGCCCACTCCATCCGGGTGTTCGAAAAGAGACCGATCCGATCGCCCGATTCGATGCCTAGCTCGCGAAAGCCCGCCGCGAGGTTCCGGACGATCCCGCGCATCCCCTCGTAGGTTAGATCAGAAAACTCGCCGTCGGGGGCGGCCGGGACCACCCCGCCGGCGAGCGAACGGTCGTAGATCCCGCCCTTGTACCGCTGGGCGACCCGCTCGGCGTTCCGGGCGGCGCTCTCCTCGAACATCACCGAGAGCGTGCCCTCGCCGAGCACTTCGCTCTCGAAATCGGCTTCCGCCTCCTGCCAATCCATACCGAATCCTCACGCTCGGCGCACTAAAGCCCTCACTGTTCGTCGAGAAAGGCGAGGACGCCGCGGACGTTGAGCCGTTCCTCGGCGCGGGCCTTCCGCGCGGACCACACCTCGTCCATCCCCGTCTCCGCAACGAAGTAGTTGATGACCGCCTCGTCGTCGCCGAGCTCGGCGCGTTTCTCGCGGACGGCCGTGACCCACTCCTCCAGGACCCGCGCGTACCCGTCCATCAGCGGCTCCTCGTACTCGCGGGGCCCGAAGTGGCCGAAACAGAGCGTTTCGGGGTCGATGGCTTGGATGGTCTCGACGTCGTCGAGGCAGGTTTCGAGGGCGAAGTTCGCCGGCGGCGAGGTCTGACGGATCCGTTCGACCGAGGGGACCCAGATCCCCGCGGCGTCGGCCGTGAAGAGGACGTCGTCCGCGCGGTCGTGGAACATCACCTGGTGTGGTGCGTGACCCGGCGCGTGGTGGACGTCGAGGGTGTGGTCGCCGAGGTCGACCTCGTCGCCGTCTTCGAGCCCTTCGATGCGGTCCTCGGGGACGGGCTTCGGTTCGGCGTAGAACTGCCACTGGCTCTCGACGGCGGCCTTCGTGCCCGCGACCAGCCGGCTGGGGTCGATGAGGTGGGGTACCCCGATCTCGTGGGTGAGAACCGTGGCGTTCGGGCAGGCCTCGGCGAGATAGCCCGCGCCGCCGGCGTGGTCGAGGTGAACGTGGGTCGGCAGAATGTATTTCAGTTCGTCGCGCGCGATGCCGACCGTGTCGAGCGCGTCGAGGATGTTCTCGTACCGGGTGCCGATACCGGTGTCGACGAGCGCCGGCTCCTCGGCGTCGACGATGTAGACGGCACCGTACTCCTCGGTGTCGTACATCCCGGTGTCGACGTAGTGGAGGTCGGGACAGCCATCGACCGTGAAGACGTCACCGATTGCCATGGCCGACCCACGCGCGAGCGGGACGAAAAGCCTCCGGTCAAACAGTAGGACTTTGGCGGGCGGCCCGAAAGGGTCGGCAAATGCTGAGCAGACAGTTCCTCCGCGACCACACCGAGGCCGTCCGCGAGGCGCTCGCCGCCCGCGGGGCCGACGACGTCGACCTCGACGCGGTGCTCGCCCTCGACGAGGAGTGGCGCGCGGCCAAGAACCGCGGCGACGAACTCCGCCACGAGCGCAACGAGATATCGAGCCGTATCGGCGAGCTCAAAGCCGCCGGCGAGGACGAGGAAGCCGAGGAAGCCATCGAGCGCTCCTCGGAGCTCAAGAACGAGATCGACGAGATAGAGGACCGCGCCGACGACCTCGAAGCCGACCTCGACGAGGCGCTGCTTCGGATTCCGAACGTTCTCCACGACAGCGTCCCTGCCGGCGAAGACGAATCCGACAACGTCGAACTCCGCCGCGAGGGATTCGGAGAACTCCGAGAGCTGCCCGAGGACGTGACCCCGCACTACGACCTCGGCGAGGAGCTCGACGTCCTCGACTTCGAGCGCGGGGCGAAGGTCTCGGGTGGTGGCTTCTACTTCCTGAAGGGCGACGGCGCGCGGCTCGAACACGCCCTGATCCAGTTCATGCTCGACGTCCACCGCGAGCAGGACTACGTCGACATCTTCCCGCCGATCCCGATCAGTAGTGAATCAATGACCGGGACGGGCCAGCTCCCGAAGTTCGCCGACGACGCCTACAAGCTCGACGACGAGGACCTCTGGCTCTGTCCGACTGCCGAGGTGCCGGTGACGAACATGTACGCCGACGACATCCTCCTGCGGGACGACCTGCCGCTCAAACACCAGGCGTACACCCCGAACTTCCGCCAAGAGGCGGGCGAACACGGCACCGAGACCCGCGGGATCGTCCGCGTCCACCAGTTCAACAAGGTGGAGATGGTGAACTTCGTCGAACCCGAATCGAGCTACGAGCGCTTCGAGGGGTTGCTCGACGAAGCGGAGGAAGTCCTCCGACGGCTCGACCTCCCCTACCGGGTGCTCGAGATCTGTGCGGGCGACATCGGGTTCAAGGCCGCCAAACAGGTCGACCTCGAACTCTGGGCCCCCGGCGACGACATGGACGACGGGCCCGCGGAGGGCGGCCGGTGGCTCGAAGTCTCGTCGGTCTCGAACTTCGAGGCGTTCCAGGCCCGCCGCGCGGGCCTGCGCTACCGCCCCGAGCGCCACGAGTCGACGGAGTACCTCCACACCCTCAACGCCTCGGGGCTCGCGCTCCCCCGCGTGATGGTCGCGATCCTGGAGTACTATCAGAACGACGACGGTACGGTGACGGTGCCCGAGGCGCTTCAGCCGTACCTTGGCGGGCAGGAACGCATCGAGGGGCACGAACCCGTCGGCGAGAGCGCCGTCGGCGCTGGGAAGAAAGAGTAGACGACGATTTCGGTCCGTCCCTGATTTCGGATCGGTCTTTCTCTCCGATTCCACCTCCGAGTCTGTTCCCTGATCTGTTTTCCCGGCTGATTCGCCTACGGCAAATCCCGGTGCAAGCGAGAGACCGCACAGCACCGCCACCGCTCCCGCCCGCACAGGCCACACACCTCCCCAGCCGATTCCTTCGCTCGCCTGCGGCTCGCTCAGTCATCCCTCGCACGCCGATGCGCGGTCGGTGTTCACTGTCGTTCGCACACGACCGCGAGCGCGCGCCAACCACGGCTGATCGGTGTCGGAGCCGACACGGCACCTGACTCAGTTGGTGAAGGTCTCGATGTGGGCGATCGTTCCGCCCTCGACGGTGTGGACGTCGACGAACCCGAAGAGCGGGTCGCCGTCGGCGTCGAGCAGGCGGCCGCGGACCGCGAACTCGCTGTCGTCCTCGTTGGCACAGACCGCGTCGAGCACGTGGCTGGTGTCGGTCAGCGGGCGGTCGTCGCGCATGAACCCGACGAACGTATCGGGGCCGTCGATGGTGCGGTCGGGGCGGTCGTGGACGAACCCGGGCGCGAGGAGCCCGCGGAGGTCGTCGTAGCGGCCCTCGTCGATGGCGGTGTAGTAGGCTTCGACGGGTCGTTCGGCCATGCCCAGCGCTATCGGGTGTTCCGAACAAGAACCTGCCGGCGGCCGAGGATTCCCGCTCGGCGGTCGAGGCTCACCGTTCGGCGGGCGTACGGCTCCCGCGCTCGCCGTCGCGAACGCACTCGGGGAGGTCGGCCCCGACGAGCGCGGCCCACTCGGCGAGGTGCGTGTGTGGCTCGGTCATCGCTCACACGCTCGATCCTCGGGAATCAGCATAACGATTGTGCCTGCTTCAGGGGATCACCTGCTCGCCGTCGTCGTAGACCGCGATGGCGTCCACCGGACAGACCCGCGCCGCGAACTTCGCGTCGAGTTCCGCCTCGGCGGGGATCTCGCGCACGATGGTGTCGTCATCGCGCTCCTCGCCGTCGACCAGGACCGCCTTGCCGGCGTCCTCGTCGCGCTCGAACCCCTCCCACTCCGCGACGCACTGGAACATCCCGATACAGGTGTCGCGGTCGTACTCGATTCGCATACCCGGACTTTCGCCGGTGGCGACATAGGCGTGACGGGACCGAACCACAAATCGAGAACCAAGTCACGAATCCTACCCACGGCGTGGCGGTCGGCGCGCGGCCTGCGGGCCGCCCGACGGGCGGCCCGCGACACTCGTGCGAGGGATGAGCACCGTAGTGAGCGACCAGCGTTCTCGTGAGCGACCAGCGTTCTCGTGAGCGACCAGCGTTCTCGTGAGCGACCAGCGTTCTCGTGAGCGACCGGAGGGAGCGAACGAGAGCACGGAAGAGCGAACGAGAGCACGGAAGAGCGAAGTTCTTCCGGCGGGAGTGAACGAGGAGCGCAGTCGGCTGGGGAGGCTCGTGGCCGTCGCGGGGCGGGAGCGGTGCCGTGCGGGAGCGGGGCGGTCTCTCGTTTGCACCGGGATTCGCGCGGTCGCGTTGCGGGTTCGCTGTCGCTCGTCCTCCACTCGCCTTTTGAATTCCCTCTCAAGCTCAGTCCCATCCTCGTGCTCCGAACTCTTTCACTTTCGCCGCGCTCGGACGATAGCTTAAACCGTTAAACCGCCACAAAACCCGTAATGAACGTCACCGAACTGTCGGGAGTGCCCGAGTGGCTGCCCGACCACCTGCGTGACGAGGGCGTCGAGGAACTCTACCCGCCCCAGGCCGAGGCGGTCGAGGCGGGGGCCACGGCGGGCGAGAGCCTCGTGGCGAGCGTGCCGACGGCCTCCGGGAAGACACTGATCGCCGAGCTCGCGATGACGGCGAGCGTCGCGCGCGGCGGGACCGCCCTCTACATCGTGCCGCTCCGCGCGCTCGCGGGCGAGAAACGCACCGAGTTCGAGGCCTTCGAGCAGTACGGCCTCACGGTCGGCGTTTCGACTGGCAACTACGATTCGGACGGCGAGTGGCTCGCGACCTGTGACATCATCGTCGCGACCAGCGAGAAGGTGGATTCGCTCGTCCGAAACGGCGCGCCGTGGCTCGACGACCTGTCCTGTGTGGTGGCCGACGAGGTCCACCTCGTGGACGACGGGAACCGGGGGCCGACGCTCGAAGTCACCCTCGCGAAACTCCGCCAGCGAAATCCGGGGCTGCAGGTCGTGGCGCTCTCGGCCACCATCGGCAACCCCGAGATCCTCGCCGAGTGGCTCGACGCCGAACTCGTCGACTCGACGTGGCGACCGATCGACCTGAAGAAGGGCGTCCACTACGGCCAGGCAGTACACTTGGAGGACGGCAACCAGCGCGAACTCCAGGTCAGGGACGGCGAGAAGGCCACCGAGGCCATCGTCCGCGATACCTTGGATGACGGCGGATCGACGCTGGTGTTCGTGAACTCCCGGCGCAACGCCGAGGCCGCGGCGCGTCGGCTCGCCGGCACGGTCGAGAACGAACTCACGAACGAGGAGCGAACCCAGTTGGCGAGCGTCGCGGCCGAGATCCGGGACGTGAGCGACACCGAGACCAGTGAGGACCTCGCGAGCGCGGTCGAGCGCGGCGGCGCGTTCCACCACGCCGGCCTCGCGAGCGAACACCGCGAACTCGTCGAGGGCGCGTTCCGAGACCGACTCCTGAAGGTGGTCTCGGCCACGCCGACGCTCGCGGCGGGCGTCAACACCCCGAGCCGTCGGGTCGTGGTGCGCGACTGGCGGCGGTACTCGGGTGAGGCCGGCGGGATGGCCCCGCTCTCCGTACTTGAAGTCCACCAGATGTGTGGCCGGGCGGGGCGACCGGGATTGGACCCCTACGGCGAGGCGCTCCTGCTCGCGAAGAGCCACGACGAACTCGACGAACTCTTCGACCGATACATCTGGACCGAACCCGAGGCCGTGCGCTCGAAGCTCGCGGCCGAACCCGCCCTGCGGACGCATCTGCTCGCGACCGTGGCCTCGGGGTTCGCGAGCTCACGCGAGGGGCTGCTCGAGTTCCTCGACCAGACGCTCTACGCCACGCAGACGACGGAGGGCGGGCGGCTCGAACGCGTCACGGACGACATGCTCGACTACCTCGAAGTCAACGACTTCCTCGACCGCGACGGCGACGACCTCACCGCGACCTCCCTGGGCCACACCGTCTCGCGGCTCTACCTCGACCCGATGAGCGCCGCCGAGATCGTCGACGGGCTTCAGGCGGCCGAGAGTCGGCCAAGTGCGCTCGGCCTCTTCCACCTCGTGAGCCGCACGCCCGACATGTACGAACTCTACCTCCGGTCGGGCGACCGCGAGGAGTACACCATGCTCGCCAACGAGCGCGAGACCGAACTCCTGGGGATGAAACCCAGCGAGTTCGAGGCCCGCTGGGAGGACTGGCTCTCGGCGCTCAAGACCGCCCGCCTGCTCGAAGACTGGGCGAGCGAACTCGACGAGAGCGAGATCACCGACCGATACTCCGTGGGGCCGGGCGACCTCCGAGGGAAGGTCGACACCGCGGAGTGGCTGCTGTCGGCCGCCGAACGACTCGCGGGCGAGCTCGGTTTGGAGTGGGCTCCGGCCGTACGGGAGGCCCGGACCAGGGTCGCCAACGGGATCCGCACCGAACTCATCGACCTCGCGGGCGTGCGCGGCGTGGGTCGCAAACGGGCCCGCCGGCTCTACGAGGCCGGTATCGAGACCCGGACCGACCTCCGGAACGCCGACAAGGCCGTCGTGCTGGGCGCGCTCCGTGGCCGCCGCAAGACCGCCGAGAACGTTCTCGACAACGTGGGCCGAACCGATCCCTCGATGGACGACGTCGAGGCCGACGGCTCGGTGGCGGTCGTCGGAGAGGGGGAGAACGACCAGTCGAACCTCGGGGAGTTCTGATGGCGATCGAGGGACCCCGATGAAACTCGTCGAAGGCGAAGCTACGGTCGAGAACGTCGGCGAGTTCGTGGCGTGGCTCGACGAGGTCGGCGAGGCGCACGGCTGTACGGTCCAGGCCTTCGACGCGAACTACGTCGTCTCGCGCGCGCATCTCTCACGAGCGCTCGACCTCGCCGACCGGGCGCGCGAGCGCGGCGAGGCGGTCGCCCGCGACCGCGGCGTCGAGGTCATGCTCTACGCCGCGGGCCGCCGGCAGATCGACCGGGCGCTCGAACTTGGGGTACGCGAAGGTCGCGGACCGGTCGTGGTGCTCGTCGCTGCCGACGGGGCCGACGACTCGGTTCAGGCCGAACGTGCGGCCGCGAGCGCGGTCGCGGAGCGGCTCGACCAGCACGGGACGCTCGGCGAGTTCGACTCCGAACGGGTTCGGGCGTACTTCGACGTCGCGGACCCCGAACTCGACGCCACCGACGCGGACCTCGAAGCCCTGGTGCTCGAACGCGTGGCGTTGCTCGACGTCGAGAAGTAGGGCTCCCGAACCCTCATACCCGCCCCCAGCCTGCGTGTGGTATGACAACCGAAGCCCTGGACGCGAACCCCGACGTTGTGTCGGAGACGGTGACGGTCGAAGTCGACGACGAACGGGTCGGGATCCGCTACTTCGTCGCGGGCGAGGAGAGCGAGAAACCGCCGGTGGTTTTGCTCCACGGCATCGGCCTCGACGCGGCTGACGTCTCCTGGAAACACGCACTCCCGGCGTTCGCCGCCGACCGCCGCGTGTTCGCCCTCGACTTCCCCGGTCACGGCGAGAGCGACACCCTTCCGTCGTACACCCACCAGAACTACCTCGAAACCCTCGATAGGTTCCTGACGGCTCTCGATATCGAGCGGGCGAGCCTGGTCGGGATCTCGATGGGCGGCGGGGTCGCGCTCGGCGCGGCGCTCGAAGACCCTGAGCGGATCGAACGCCTGGTTCTCGTGGATAGCTACGGACTCGGTCGTGACGCGCCGTGGCGACCGGGCGGGTCGATGCTGCTCAACGTGCCGGGGTTCGACGGCCTGCTCGGCACGAGCCTCTCGAACCCGGTGGCCGTCGCGACGGGCCTCGGCGGTATCGCCGTGAGCCCCTCCGCCGGGTTCGTCGCCGACGTCCAGCGTGCCGTCGGGCCGATGGCCGCGCGCGCGCTCGGCGAGTGGCAGCGCGACGAGTTCCGCGCGACCGGGCTCAAGACGTGTTATCTCGACCGGCTGGGGGAGGTCGAGCAGCCGACACTGCTGGTCCACGGCCGTGAGGACCCGATCTTCCCCGTCCACTGGTCCGAACGCGCGACCCAGAGGATCCCCGACGCGCGGTTCATCGCCTTCGAGGAGTGTGGCCACTGGCCGCCGCGGGAGTATCCCGAGAAGTTCGAACGCGTCGTCGGCCGGTTCCTCTAGGCCTCTTCGTCGAGGAGGACGACCGCCTCGCCGTCGATGGCGACCTCGCCCTCTTCGGTGGTCACCGTGGTGCGGAGCCGGTAGCGGTCCTCGCCGAGCGCCTCGACGATCTCGCAGTCGGCGGTGACGCGGTCGCCCACTCCCACCGGGCGCTGGAATTCGAGGTCCTGTGAGAGGTAGATGACGAGTCCGGGAAGGCGCGCGAGCGCGGCGCTGATGAGCCCCGAGACGAGCGTGCCGTGGGCGATCCGCCCGCCGAACCGCGTGCTCTCGGCGTACTCGTCGTCGAGGTGGAGCGGGTTGGTGTCGCCGCTGGCCGCCGCGAAGGCGTGGACGTCGTCGTCGGTGAGGCGCTTCGAGACCCGGACCCGGTCGCCGACCGTGAGCGCGTCGCGACGGTTCTCGGTGAGTTCGACGTCCCACTCGGGACGTTCCTCGCCACCGACGACGCCGTTCTCGGTGCTGGTCGGGACGCCGAACGCCGAGAGGGTGGCGCGGTTGGCCGCAAGAACGCTGTCGAGGAAGTACGTGGAGTTGCGGACCCACGCTTCGGCCAGCGCGGAGGGCTGTGATTCGGAGCTCATGGACTACCCCTCACGTACTGGCTCCAGCACCATAAACCGTTTCGACCACCATCTTCGACCGTTTTCCATCGGGAGAGCCTCCATGCCCCGAACGTATCGGCGTTTCTCGCTGTCGGGTAGTGACCCGCCATCCCCGATGGCCCCATACAAAACCATCCTATGGTAACGAGTGGTTTTGAGAGCAATCCTTATCCGTCCGTGGGGGCTACGTGGAAGCGAGCGATGACCGACGAAGACGAGACGATGTGGCCGCCGGCGGTTTGGGCGCGGCAGTTCCAGGAGGCGAGCGAGCAGGCCGTCGAGCGACAGACGGAGTTCGCCCAACAGCTGTTCAACAACGGTGCGGGGCCGAGCAGCCTGCCCGAGATGGCGGCGTCGACGATGGGGACGGCGACGTTCAAGACGCGTGTCCAGAGTGGCGGCCGGATATCGATCCCGGACGCCGAGCGCGAGGCGCTGGACATCGAGGAAGGGGACATCGTTCAGACCGTCGTGATACCGGTCAAACGCAACAGGGACGAATCATGAGTCAGTACACCACACCAGTCAGCACGATGTTCGAGATGCAGCGCACAGCTTTGGAAGGCAGCCAGCAGGCGATGAAACAGGGCGTCAGCCTCCAGAAGAGCGCCGGCCGGATGGCGCTCTCGGGGATGAAGACGGGCAAGAGCCTCCAGCAGCAGAGCGTCGAGGCCACCCACACCGCGACCGCACAGTACCTCGACGCGGTCGAGCCGGCGATGCCCGACGAGACCGTCGAGACGCTTCGCGAGACGACCGACGAGGGCTTCGCCCAGCTCACGGAGGTCCACGCCGAGACGTTCGACCAGTTCCTGCACAGCTTCGAACAGGGGCTCGACGACTACGACGAGTTCTCCGCCGAGTACCTCGACGCCCTCGACGAGGGCTTCGACCAGCTCGCCGATTCACACGAGGCGCTCCAGGAGCAGACCGTCGAGGTCATCGAGGAAACCGAGAGCCGTAACGAGGCGTACGTCGAGCAGTTCCAGGACCAGCTCGAAGATCAGATGGACCGTATCGAGGAGTTCCAAGAGCGCCTCGAGAGTCAGTCCGAACGCCAGCTCGAACAGGCCGAGGAGTTCCAAGACCAGCTCGAATCACAGGTCGAGGAGTTCCAAGACCAGCTCGAAAGCCAGGCCGAGACGTTCGAGGACCAGGTTTCCGCCTGAACGACCACCACAGTTTTTCACCCCTACACACCAATGAGCCGTATGAGCGGAACCGACCCCGAGGAGATCCAGCGGAACTGGGCGACGATGATGAACGAGATGAACGAGGCGGTCGCCGAGTCGTTCGAACAGAACATGGAGGCCCAGGCCGCGTTCATGGAGTCCTGGATGGGCGCGTTCGAGGGCTCCGTCCCGGACGAGGCGACCATCGAGGACGGCGTGGAGGGCTACGGCCGGGCCTACGAGGTCTGGATGGAGGCCGCCGAACAGATGCAGTCGCGGATCACCGACGCCGCGCGCGGCGAGGACGTCGACCCGAGCGAGTTCCGCGACATCTGGCTCCAGAGCGCGAACGAGGCCTACTCCGAAGTCATGGGTACCACCGCCTTCGCCGCGGGCACGGGCGAGATGGTCGGCGACCTGATGGAGCTCCAGCAGGAGGTCGACGACATGAGCCAGGACACCCTCGAGAGCCTCGGTTTCGCCACCCGCGACGACGTCGACGAGGTGGCCGAACGTCTCCTCGAACTCGAACGCAGCCAGCACGAGATCTCGAAGAAACTCGACCGGCTGCTGGAGGACTGACCCGATGGCCGAACGGTCCGGGCGCGCGTTCAACCCGTTCACCGCCGCGCTCGACGCCCAGCGACGGAGCTTCGAGGCCGCCGCCGACACCGTCGAAAAGGTCGAGATGGGGCCCGAACAGCTCGCCGAGATGGCGTCGGTGGACGTCGGTCAGACCCCGAGCGACGTGGTCTATTCGGAGAACAAGCTCGAACTCCTCCACTACGAGCCGCTGACCGACGAACAGCACGACGTCCCCATCCTCGTCATCTACGCGCTGATCAACAAACCGTTCATCCTCGACCTTCAACCCGATCGGTCGGTGATCCGCCGACTGCTGGAGGCGGGCTTCGACGTCTACATGATCGACTGGAACGAGCCCTCGCGGCTCGACCAGCACCTCACGCTCGAGGACTACGTCGACCGGTACATCGAGAACTGCGTCGACGAGGTGCGCGAGCGCTCGGGTCAGGATTCGATCAACATCCTGGGGTACTGCATGGGCGGCACGATGTCGGTGATGTACGCCGCGCTCCACCCCGAGAAGGTCCGGAACCTCGGGCTGATGGCGGCCGGGCTCTGCTTCGACGACACGGGCGGCGTGCTCGAACTCTGGGGCGACGACGAGTACTTCTCGCCCGACGGGCTCACCGAGACCTACGGCAACGCGCCCGCCGAGATGCTCGACGTGGGCTTCGCGCTGATGGACCCGGTGGCGAACTACGTCTCGAAGTACGTCCGGCTCTACGACAACCTGGAGGACGACGACTTCGTCGAGAACTTCGGGCGGATGGAACGGTGGCTCTCGGAGGGTATCGACGTCGCCGGCAACACGTTCGCCCAGTTCGTCACGGACATCTACCAGGACAACAAGCTCTACAACAACGAGCTCTACCTCGGCGACAAACACGTCGACATCGGGAACATCGACATGCCGGTCCTCCAGATCACAGGTGAATACGACCACCTGATCCCCTCGGACACCAGCAAGCCATTCAACGAGGTCGTCGCCAGCGACGACACCTCGGTGATCGAGTACCCCACAGGCCACATCGGGCTCTCGGTCTCGGGGAGCTCCCACGAGAACGTCTGGCCCGAGGTCTGTGAGTGGTACGCGGAGCGCTCCCAGCCGGCCGAGGACGTCGCGATCGAGGTCGACGACCCCGACGAAAGCGAGGGCTCGGACGCGGCCGAGGCGGAGCAACCGCCCGCGACGGCCGACGAGGACGAGGACGGTATCGAGGCCGACGACGGGGACGACCTCGTGGGCGTCGACGGCATCGGCGGGACCTACGCCGACCGCCTCCGAGAGGCCGGCATCGACTCCCGCGCCGACCTCGCAGCCGCCGACCCCGAAACCGTGGCCGAGGCCACCGGCGCGGCCGAAGCCACGGTCGAGGACTGGATCGACCAGGCCGCCAACTGACTCTTATCTGCGAATTCCCCCCGCTGACGCCCCCTCCGGCTGTTCGTTCGAACTCCGACGTGAGCCACGGGTGTTTCGTGTGACTGCATACCACGTGAAATGATCGAAGACACACTTTTACACTCTCAGCACACTTATCGGGACGAATGAGCGAAAGTCAGACCGATGAGTTCGTGGATCTCGGAACTCTTGGGGTCGAAGAGGAATTCTTCGCTATCGACGGCGAGGGCTACCCGACGAGCGCGGTCGACGAACTCATCGCGGACGGCGACCCGCCCCCGGTGCTCGATGGCCGCCTCGACCGCGAGATGTTCAAGTGTATCGTCGAGACCAAAACCCCGGTCTGCGAGGATCTCGCAGCGGCTCACGACCGCGTGGTGGCGATCCGGGAGGCGCTGGTCGAGTACGCCGCCGACCACGGGTTCGGCATCGCGGCGGCGGGGCTCCACCCCGCGGCCCACTGGGACCGGCTCGAATGTACCGAAGCCCCGCGCTACTACGACATGCGCAATCGGATCCAGCTCCCACAGAACCGGAACACGACGGCGGGGCTCCACGTTCACGTCGGGGTGGACGACCCCGACAAGGCGACGTGGGTCGCAAACGAGATCCGCTGGTTCCTGCCCGTGATGCTCGCGCTCTCGGCGAACTCGCCGTACTGGCGGGGGGTCGATACGGGGTTGGCGTCGGCGCGAACGAACGTCTTCGGGGCGATCCCGAACACGGGGATACCGCCGGTCTTCGAGGACTTCGCGGAATTCCAGCGGTTCGAACGGCTGCTGATCGAGACCAACTCGATCGCCGACCGGCAGGACCTCTGGTACGACGTCCGGCTCCACACGGGCTGTGGCACCGTCGAGGTCCGGATGCCCGACGCCCAGTCGGACGTCGAGCGCACCCTCGCGTTCGTCGAGTACGTCCAGGCACTCGTGGTCGACCTCGCGGAGCGCTACGAGGACGGCGAGACCGGCCGGAACCACCGCTACCACACCCTGGTCGAGAACAAGTGGCGCGCGACGCGGAACGGCCACGAGGCGACGTTCATCGACCGCGAGGAGACGGGGACGGTCCCGCTCGCCGAAATCGTCGAGCGCGAGTGCGAGCGGCTCGGGATCGACGGGATCGCACGACTCCTCGACGACGAAAGCGGCGCGCTCCGACAGCGCCGGCTCCACCGCGAGGGCGGTCTGGAGGCGGTGTGTCATGACCTCCGGGTGGGCGCGTGACACTCGTTCACAATACCTGCTGGTATCGTAAGCTAAAGGCACCTGGACACCGTATCGAGGAACAGTGAACGACTTGCGGATCGCGCTGTTGAATGCGTCCGGCGATGAGAACACCCCGAAGAACTTCCGACGCGAACTCGACGCGGAGCTCGTCGAGTTCGACGTCCACGAGACGGTCCCCGACACCTACGACTTCGATGCCGCGGTCGTGACCGGGTCGCGGTCGTCGGTCTACTGGGACGAGCCCTGGATCGACGCCCTGAAAGGGTGGGTCCGAACGGCGGTCGAGCGCGGGATGGCCGTGCTCGGCGTCTGCTTCGGTCACCAGGTCCTCGCCGACGCGCTCGGCGGGCGTGTCGAGGACATGGGCGAGTACGAGATCGGCTACCGGGAGGTCGAGAGCCGGGACGAAAGCCTCCTGCTCGGCGACGAACCGATGACGGTCTTCACGACCCACTCGGACACCGTCACCGAGCTCCCGCCCGGTGCCGTCCAGACCGCCGAGAACGACTGCGGCGTCCACGGCTTCCGGGTGAACAACGCCTTCGGCGTCCAGTTCCACCCCGAGTACGACATGGAGACCGCCCGCGTCGTCGCCGGCGGGAAGGACCTCCCCGACGACCGTATCGACCGCGTGCTCGACGACATCACCGAGGAGAACTACACGAAGGCCTGCGAGGCGAAGACGTTGTTCGGCCGGTTCACCGCGTTCATCCGCGGGAACGGCCCCAGCGCGTCGGCCGCCCAGCCAGCCCCCTCGGCGGAGTCGGACTGACGGCTCACCCACCGACGTCGCACGTCGACCGGTCGTCGCAGCCTGATCCCCCGAGAACTCGTTTTCGGCCGCTCGCTTCCACCCATCGCTCGGCGCCGGAAGCGGCCCGTCACTGATCGAAAGGCGCGAACGGAACCCGAACGCCCATACAGGACGTTTATCAGGGTCGATCCCCTCGTTCTACCATGCTCGATTACGTCGGCCTCGACGCCGACCTCGGCGAGGAGGAGCGTGCGATGCGCGACAGCGCCCGCGAGTTCGTCGACGACCGGGTGCGACCCGAGATCGCCGACCACTTCGAGGCGGGCACCTTCCCCACCGAACTGATCCCCGAGATGGGCGAACGGGGCTTCTTCGCACCGAACCTCGACGGCTACGGTCTCGCCGACTGCTCGCAGAAGGCCTACGGCCTCCTGATGCAGGAGCTCGAAGCGGGCGATTCCGGGGTCCGATCGATGGCGAGCGTCCAGGGCGCGCTGGTGATGTACCCCATCCACACCTACGGCTCCGAGGCCCAGAAGGAGCGCTGGCTCCCCGACATGGGGACGGGCGAGGCGATCGGCGCGTTCGCGCTCACCGAACCCGAGCACGGTTCGAACCCCGCCGGGATGGAGACCGCCGCCGAGAGAGATGGGGACGAGTACGTGCTCACGGGGCAGAAACGCTGGTCGACGAACGCCTCGATCGCCGACGTGGTCCTCGTCTGGGCGCGCGACACCAGCGAGGAGGGGAACCCCGTTCGTGGCTTCCTCGTCGAGACCGACAGCGAGGGGCTCGACGTCCGCTCGATCGACGGGAAGCTCTCGCTCCGGGCGTCGGTTTCGAGCGAACTCGACCTCGACGGGGTTCGGGTATCCGAGGGGAACGTTCTGCCCGGCGTCTCGGGGATGAAAGGCCCGCTGTCGTGTCTCACCCAGGCGCGCTACGGCATCGTCTGGGGCGCGGTCGGCGCGGCGATGGACTGTTTCGAGACGGTTCAGGAGTACGCCACCGACCGCGAGCAGTTCGGCAAGCCCATCGGTGGTTTCCAGCTCCAGCAGAACAAGCTCGCGGAGATGGCGACCCAGATCACCACCGCACAGCTGCTCGCCCACCGGCTGGCCGACCTCAAGGAACGCGGCGAGATGCGCCCCCAGCACGTCTCGATGGCGAAGTTCAACAACGTCCGGATGGCGCGCGACCAATCCAGGATCGCCCGCGAGATGCTCGGCGGCAACGGCATCACCCTGGAGTACTCGCCGATGCGCCACATGGCCAACATGGAAACAGTGTATACCTACGAAGGGACTCACGACATCCACTCGCTGATCCTCGGTGAGGACTTGACTGGTATCTCGGCCTTCGAGTAACTCAGAGCCGGTCGGCGAACTCCTCGCCCATCGCCATGAGTTCGTCTCGCTCTTCTTCCGAAAATTCGTAGGCTTCGGGTTTCGCGACGCCGATGGCACCCTCGATGTTCCCGTTCGAATCGATCACCGGCGCGACGAGCGAGCCCTCCATCCCGGTGTCGCGCGCGCTCGGTTCGGCCACGCCGGAGTCGTCGGTCTGGAGGTTCGAGAGCTGGATGGGCTCGCGGCGCTCGGCCGCCGCTCCCGCCATCCCTTTGCCGAACGGGATCGTCTGGATGGGGTCGAGCACGGAGTCGGGCATCCCCTCGCTGGCGACGAGGTGGAGGCGGTCCCCGTCGGCGCGGTGGAGGGTGCCCGCGACGCAGTCGAACGCCTCGATGGCCTCGCGGAGGATTCGGTCGGGGTCGTCCGGTTCGCTCATGGGTTCGGTCGGGGTTCGGCGAGCGCGCCGATAAACACCTCGCTGGCGCGCCGACTACTCGCGGCCCGCCGGCGGGCTCGCGCTCACCACCTTCCCGAGGAGGTCGCGGTTGTCGGCCCCGAGGCGGTAGGCCCGCTCTCGGAACCGTTCGTAGTCGGCGAACCCGTCGAGGAAGTGGACGAGGTCGCCGGGTACCTGTCCCGTACGGGCGAGCACCTCTTCGGTCGCCTTCCCGCACGAGTAAACTTGGCCGTCGGCGAGCAGGTGGACGCACTCCTCCCAGTCCTCGGGGAGTCGGTCCCGCTCGTCGGCCGAGAGGTCCGAAAAGCCCACCGGGTCGAAGTCGCCGTTGCGGACGGCCCAGTCGGCACACCACGTACAGAACCCACAGTCGTCGTCGTAGACGAGTCGGGGTCGTTCGGTCGCCATACCGCTCCTACGTGGTCCGGCGAAAAAATCGCTCCGGTCGGCTCACCCGTCGTCGATGGTCTCCCAGAAGTCGACCCGGTCCTCGGTCTCGAAGAAGCCCGACAAGACCCGTTCGTCCTCGTCACCGCCGGGGGGCGACCCGGCGTAGACCCCGACCGCGTCGGCGTCGGGATAGCCCACCACGTCCGGCTCCTCCATCGTCGACATCGCGAGATAGCGGAGGACGTCGTCGGCGTCGTTGACGACTCGATGCGCGCTCTCCTCGCCGGTCGGGAGCGCGACGTAGGTCCCGGGAGAGAGTTTCCGTTCCTCGTCGGGCAGTCGAAGGTGTCCGGTCCCGTCGAGAACGTAGAGCGCCTCCTCGTTTCTCGTGTGGTAGTGATACGGCCACGCGCGCTCGCCCGCCGGGAGTTCGTAGAGGCTACAGCCGAGCCCCTCGCCGCCGGCCGCCCGGCCGAGCTGTTTTCGGCGAAACCCGGTGTCCGCGGGGCCGATGTCGGTCCACTCGACGTCGTTCTCGTTGGCGAACATCGGGCGCATCGACGGGCTCCGAACGGAAATAGCCGTAGCCCGGTGCTCAGGCGACGGCGTGTGCGTCAGGCTCGGTCCCGTTCTCGACAGCGGGCGTCGGCGCGTCGAACCCGCTGGCGTAGAGGTGGGCCGTCACGAGCGTCGCGTAGAAGCCAACGGGCGCGGCGACTACGACCCCGAGGACGGGGATCACACTCAGACCACCTTGGCACGACGGGACGGCAGTTGTTGCGCCGCGTTCGCCGACTGCGACCCCATCGCTTAGTCGGCTCCCTCTCGGACGGGCTGCTCCGGCTCGGAAACGTCGGATCGGGTGTCTACGCGTTTCGGGCGCGCGGGCGGCTCGACGACGGGGTCAGCGACGTCTACGAGGTCAACGTCGCCAACGTGAACCTGTTCACGGTCCGGGATATCGGGGCGTGAGTCGGGGGAAAGTTAGGACCGGTCGATGTCGAGTTCGTCCTGGAGTCCGGCGAGGGCGTCGTCGTCGGCGAGTTCGCGGAGCCGTTCACGGAGATGCGTTCGGCAGAGACCGACCTTCAGGCCATCCTTTTCGACGGCGACCGCGGCGTCTGCATCGCAGTAGTGACACTGCATCATCCGGGGTTGGGGTCGACGGGCATTGAACCCTGCGGCGTCGTGTCGGCGATCCGGTGTGAAGGGTCGCCGAGCCGCCCTCACCGCCGACCGCTCTCCGGCACGGACGACGAGAAATCCACCCGATTACAGCCGCTCGTAGAACGCCTCGAACTCCGCACCGTCGAGCCCTGCTCGACCGAGAACGGCATCGTGAGCGTCGCTCCCGCCGGTCGGGAGGAGGTCGTTGCGTTCGAGTGTGTGCTCGACGGGCGCGGTGTCGACCGTCCGGCCGTAGTCGTAGTAGCGCTCGACGGCCGAGACGTGGGGCGAGGCGGTGAGCGCGAGCGCGGCCTCGGGATCACCGTAGCGGAGCGGGTGGGCCAGCGAGACCACGCCACAGGCCTCGGCCAGGAGCGCCGCGCCGCGTTCGAAGGTTGGGAGGTTGCGGGCGACGAAACACGGACAGTCCGCCCCGATGACCTCCTCGAACGCGCCCTCGTAGTCGTAGGTCGCACCGGAGTCGGCGATCGCCCGCGCGATGTGGGGCCGGCCGATCCCCTCGGCGGGTTCGATGTCGAGGTCGTAGTCGAAGCGGTCCTCGACGCAGTCGATGATCGCCCGCCCGCGCTCGATCCGATCCGTTTGGAGGCGGTCGAGCTCAGTCAGGAGGTCGTCGGTCGGCCGGATGCCGTAGCCGAGCAGGTCGACCTGTCCCGCGTCGCTCTCGACCCGGAGTTCGATCCCGTGGATCATCTCGATCCCGTCGCGTTCGTCGATTGGGGTGTCGAGCTCCCGGTTGAGGCGCTCGTGGTCGGTGATCGCGACGGTCCCGACGTTGGCCCTGTGGGCGGCTTCGGGGACCTCGCGCAGCTGCATCGTCCCGTCCGAGTTTGTGGTGTGGACGTGGAGGTCGGCGGCGGGCATGTCCTCTCGGACACCGGCCTCGGATAAGTTCGTTCTGGACGGCCGGGGAACGACACCTCCCCTACCCAAGTCCTAGATGGTCCTTCATAGCCTACTGAGGATTTATAGAAAACGTTTATGATAGTCTCGGCGCTGGTGTTGGATATGCGATTCATGAACGGCGCGGACGAGCGGCTCGGCGCACACAGCTACCCAACGACGACGGCAGACCTCATCGAGGCTCACGGCGACCTCGAGATCGCCTTCCCGAACGGCACCGAGACCCTCGGCGACGTCTTCGGCAGGGTCGACGAGTCGACGTTCGAGACGGCCGAAGAAGCTCGGCTGATGCTCTACAGCGCGCTCGGCGACGACGCGATCGGCCGGAAGTTCTACTCCGACCGCGACCCCACCCGGGTCGACGAGGACGGCCCCGAACCGGTCTCGTTGTAGCCCGGTCACCGCTTCTCATCCCACCCCGTCGAGGTCGGCGACGTCGACACGCATCCGGTGACGGAGCGGCTCGAAACCAACCTTCTCGTAGAACGCGAGCGCGCGCTCGTTGTCGACGTCGACGTCGAGGACGAGCTCCGTACAGCCCTCTTCGTCTGCTCGACTTCGGGCTCGTTCCATCAAGTCGTGTGCGAGCCCGGTCCCACGATAGGGTTCGCGGACGTAGAGTTCGTTCACCAGCAGTCGGTCGGGCCACTCGAAGATCGACGGTGACTCGCCGAGGTTGGTGGCGATGAACCCGAGTAGGTCGCCGTCAATCTCGGCGAAATCGTCGTCCGTGCCCGACGTTTCGGCGTCGATGGCGACCGCGATACGGTAGTCGGTGGTCTCGATCTTGTCGAGCGCCCACGGAACCAGTTCGTCGACGAGGGCCACGTCGTCGGCGAGCACGTGGCTCTCGACGACGGTTTCGAGTTCGCGGTTGTACGGTAGCCACAGCTCCTCGGCGTAGCGGCGGACGGCGGCTTCCTCGGCGGGGAGTCGACGGATCTCCATCTCGATGGCTCCTGTGGGCCGACCGACTTCCGAATATCGATAGTCGCTACGCGTCGAGACTGGTCCCCGAGAGGTCGAACGGCACCGTTCCCGTCGTGTAGCCCGCGGTCGAGCCGTCGGGCCGGACCCGGAACACGACGGCCGGACGGTGGCCGACGGCGGGGCGTTCGGCCGCGAGCGTGGCCCACTCGTCGTCGTGAAAGGACGAACAGTCGACGAACAGGACGGCGTCGGGGTGGGCGGCGAGCTGGCCGTCGGTCTTCGAGCCCGCGGTTCCCCTGACCGCGGCCGCCGGGGTGCCCGCCGCGCGGTCGACCGGGCGACTCGGGCGGGTGACTTCGACGAGCGCCGGCGGGCCGTCGACCGGTTCGACCCGGTAGTCGAGTGCGTGGCCCGAGTCCATCTGGACCTCGGGGACGATGGGCTGGCCGGCGTCGGTGAGGACCTTCGCGGCGTTGAACTCGCCCATCGTCGCGCTCATCCGCGTGAGGTCGACCTGTCGGCTCGTCCCGAGCTTCGCCGCCATCGTGTAGCGGTAGTCGTCGAAGACACCGGTCGAGAGGAACCGTTCGTAGAAGCCGAGCGCGTCGTCGGTGGTCGCGTCCGGAAAGCCCGCGGCGTGGTCGGCGAAGAACGCGCGCGAACTCGTCCGGCCGTCCTTCGAGAACAGCACGGGGAGGAAGAACCACGCGACGTGGTCGTAGGCCGTGAGCCACGGGTCCTGGACATGGAGTTCGGCGAGGAGTTCGCGCTGGGCCCACCGTGCGACCCGGTAGGGCACCTCGTCGAAGGTGTACTTCTCGGTGCGCCAGAGGGCCTCGGGGGTCTGGGTGTTGCCGAGCCAGAAGGCGTCCTCGCCCCAGGCGAACAGCGCGCGGTCGCCGTTGTCCATTTCGAGGCGGCAGGCGTCGTATCCGGGCGGGGGTCGATACCAGGGCCCGTCGAGACGCGCGCCGAGCGCCTCGTCGAGGGATGCGTGGAGGTCGCGGCGAACCCGGGAGCGATCCCAGGTCTCGTGCGACCAGCGAAAACGGAGGGGTCCGGCCACGCTCTCCCTGGGCACTCCGCGGGCTTATCGGTGTCGATACGCCCGTTCGACGGTGGCTGCGGTGTAATTTCGCCGGAAATCCGGACCACCGATACTTTCTTATCAACCAGCGCCCAATCGTGATCCTGTATACCATGTCAATGGGAGCCTATGACGCGGCCGAACACGAACGCCGCGAACAGAAAACCAGTACGGTCGACACCAGTCCGGACGACGACCGGCGGAGCAGCTACGAGGGCACCGTCGAGTACGACACCGGTGACGCGAACGCCGACGACCTCCTCGCGCAGTTCCGCGAGCTCAGGTCGTCGTAGCTGGCTCGGTTCCTTCGCGCTTGGTGTAGAGCAACACCAGCGACAGCCCCGTCACCACCATGACCGCCGCGACGTGGGCGATCAACACCGCGAGCAACACGGGATAGTCGAGGACGAACGGGACCAGGAGAAGTTGGATCAGGCCGAAGGCCACGGTCTCCACGTCGGCCCAGAAGAACGTCCGCGTGGTCTCGGGGTCGAAGCGGTAGCGATACGACCGCCAGAGCGCGGTGACGGTCGCCCACCAGCCCGTGCCGATACGGTAGCAGACGTCCCAGAGCACCATCAGGAGGAAGTAGACCACGAGAACCGGTGGGTCGGTCCCGATGAGCTGGTCGAGCAGCGGCGGCGCACCGGTTTGGGCGTTCGGGACGAACAGGTAGACCAGCATGGCACAGAAGGCGAGCACCGCGAGGACGACGTCCATGTTCGAGCCGAACACGAGGCGTCGGTAGGCGTCGGGGAGTTCGACCGACCGGAGGTGACGCGACACCCGAACCATCTCGATGCTGCCGATGCCCGCGACGAACACCGCGGCGCTGCCGATCAGCGCGACGTTCCAGAGGTCGTAGTACCACGCGAGGACCACCACACCGACTTCGAAGATGCCGAGCTGGATCGCGAGCGCGAGCGTGGTCGAGACCTCGATCCCCGGCAGCGCCCCCACGATGCTCTCGTAGGTCCACGTCTCGCCGAAGTCGGGCGATTCCTCCCCGCCATCGACCCCGCTCGCGCCGTCGGCCGCGTTCATGGCGTGTCCACGTGCCACCGGGGCATAAGTCCGCGCTCGTCGGCACCCGGGAGGGAGAAGGGCTTTCCGCCGGCTTCCCCGAGGGAGCGTATGGCTTCCGACCCGTGTGCGGGCTGTGGTCGCCCGGTCAAGGTCGCGGGCGGCATCGCCAACCTCTGGACCTTCGGCGGCGACGCGGCCGGCGGCCTCGCACTCGAACTCGCCGACGGCTCCGACCACCTCCTCTGTTACGACTGCATCGACCGGCTGCCCGACGACCCACGGGCGGCCGACGTCGCGGCGCTCGGGCGCGAGTAGCGCAGGACTTACTTGCCGGGCGGCGGTTCCTCACTCGTGAACCCAGCGCGGATCGAGGACGAGTTTCCCGCCCCCGAATATCGCGGTGCCCAGCGCGACGCGCTCGGCCGCATCCGGGAGGCGTTCGCGGCGGGCAACCGGGTGGTGCTCGTCCGCGCCCCCACCGGCTCCGGGAAGTCGCTGCTCGCGCGCGCCATCGCGGGCTGTGCGCGCCGGCCCGACGAGGCCGACCCCGCCGACGCGACCGACGCCTACTACACCACCCCGCAGGTCTCCCAGCTCGACGACGTCGCCGCCGATCCCCTCCTCTCCGACCTCCAGGTCATCAGGGGCAAACGCAACTACTCGTGTCTCCTCCCCGGCGAGACGAATACCCCTGTGGACCGAGCGCCGTGCGCACGCCAGACGGGCTTCGACTGTTCGATCCGCCACCGCTGTCCGTACTTCTCCGACCGGACGATCGCCTCGAACCGCTCGATCGCCGCGATGACGTTGGCCTACTTCATGCAGACCGCTGGCTCGGACGCGTTCGGCCGGCGCGACGTCGTGGTCGTGGACGAGGCCCACGGGCTCGCCGAGTGGGCCGAGATGTACGCCACGATCGACCTTCGACCGCGAACGGTGTCGGTCTGGGACGAACTGGAGGTCCCCGAGATCGACGGCGTCGAGGCGGCCGCCCGGTTCGCCGACCACGTCACGACCATCTGTAGCCGCCGGAAGGACACCCTTGTCGGGGCCGACGAACTCTCGATTTCGGAGGTCGAAGAACGTGACCGGCTCCAGGAACTCATCTCGAACCTCAACTGGTTCGTCTCGGACTACCGCGACCCGACCAGCGCGAGCACGTGGGTCGTCGACGGCGGCGACGGCGAGCCGGTGACGATCAAACCCCTCAACCCCGAGCGCTATCTCCGTCACACGGTCTGGGACCGTGGAAACCGCTTCGCGCTCCTCTCGGCCACCATCCTCGACAAGGAGGGCTTCTGTCGTGGTGTCGGGCTCGACCCCGACGAGACGGCGCTGGTCGACGTCTCGCACACCTTCCCGGTCGAGAACCGCCCCCTGTTCGACACCACCCAGGGCAAGATGACCTACGACCACCGCGAGGAGACCCTCCCGAAGATCGCCCGGCTCGTCGTCCGGCTCATGGCCCACCACCCCGACGAGAAGGGGATCGTCCACGCCCACTCCTACGCCATCGCGGAGGGACTGGAAAAGCGACTCCGCGAGTTCGGGGTCGAGGGTCGGATCCGGAGCCACGACCGCGAGGACCGCGACGCCCAGCTGAACGCCTGGCTCGCGAGCGACGATCCCGAACTACTCATCTCCGTGAAGATGGAGGAGGCGCTCGACCTGGAGGGCGACCTCGCGCGGTGGCAGGTGCTCTGCAAGGCTCCCTATCCCAACACCCGCGACTCGCGGGTCGCCCGCCGACTGGAGGACGGCCAGTGGAACTGGTACTACCGGACGACCCTGAGTACCGTGATTCAAGCCTGCGGTCGGGTCGTGCGCGCGCCCGACGACCACGGGGGGACCTACCTCGCGGATTCGAGCCTGCTCGACCTCTTCGAGCGCTCGCGGTCGGCGATGCCCGACTGGTTCGCGGCCCAGGTCGACCGGATGACGACCCCGGAGCTCCCGGCGTTCGACCCCAGTGCAGCCGGCGGGGACGGCGACTCCGGGAGTCGTCGCGACCGACGACGAAAGTCGCGGGACGACCCGGAGAACCACCCGCTCGCGGACGTCTGGGGTTCGGACTAAGTCCGATCGACGGCGCTCCTCTGCCCCTCAGTACGGGATGAGCGAGAAGCCGCCGGGCACGAGGAACCCGAGCACGAGGAAGAGCGCCCCGGCGATCGCCGCACACGCCAGCGCGTAGGGGACTTGGGTTTTGACGTGGACCATGTGGTCGGAGCCACTGGTCGAGGAGGAGAGCACTGTCGTATCGGAGATCGGCGAGCAGTGGTCGCCGAAGATCCCACCCGAGAGCACCGCGCCGAGCACGAGCGGGAGGTTCGCGCCGGTCGTGAACGCCACCGGGATCGCGATCGGGAACATGATCCCGTAGGTCGCCCACGAGCTGCCGTCGGAAAAGGAGATGAAGCCCGTCGCGACGAAGACGAGCATCGGGATCAGGCCGACCGGAACCCCCCGAAACCAGTCGGTGACGAAGCTCGACACGCCGAGGGTCGAGACGGTGTTCTGGATCGTGATCGCGAGCGTGAGGATCGCGGCCGCGAGGAAGATCCCCTTGAAGCCGTTGAGCATCGCGTCGGTGGCGTCGGCGTTCGAGGGGATGTCGCCGCGGACCCGAAAGAGCACGAACCCCACGATCAACCCCGCGAGCGCGGCGAGGCCGAGCCGGATCCCGCCGATGTCGAACGACCACGGCCCGCCGGCGGGGAGGACCAACCGGGAGCCGAGCAGCGAGAACGCGGTCGTGGTCTGGGGCGAGTTCACGACGGGCGAGGCGCGCCAGAACATCGCCAGCAATCCCACGGCGACGATGGTCACGATCGGGACCGCGAAGTTGCGCCAGTCGGGGGTCGCGCCGTCGTACATCTCGTAGTTCGCCATCTCATCCGAGACCAGCGGGTTGTCGTCGGGTCCGACGACGCCCTCCCCGTTGCGAGCACGCGTCTCCTCACGACCCATCCCGAGGACGTTCGGGACGACCTGCCAGGCGACGAGCGCGGCGATGACTAGGGCGGTCCACGAGTAGAAGGCGAACCCGAGGCTGTTGAAGTAGAGCGGCCAGACCGCCGACGTGGCGGCTTCGAGGCCGTCGCCGGTCTGAGTGACGTAGTTCGACATCCCCGAGGGGAGGACGTTCTGCTCGGCGGCGGCGGTGATCCCCGCGCCGATGAAGCCCACGAGCGCGACCCCCCAGGTCGAGTAGAAGGCGAGGCGGGCCGCCGGGCTGCCCGCGCTGTCGACGTAGTAGGCCAGCTTCGCCCGCGAGACGTCGTACTCGTCGGTCAGCGGGCGCATCATCGACCCCACCACCAAACAGTTGAAGTAGTCGTCGATGTGGATGACGATCCCTGCGAGGAACGAGGCCTTCTCCGCGTCGGCGGGCGAGTCGACTCGGCTGGCGAGCGCCTCCAGCACGCCCCGGATCGCGCCCGAGCGGATCATCAGCCCCATCAGCCCGCCGATGGCGAACAGCGCGACCAGGACGTTCTTGACGTACCACGGGTTGGCGAACAGCGGCGACGTGGCGATCAGGTCGGGGATCGTCGTCAGTCCGAGGACACCTCCCAGAACGATCCCCGAGAGCCCGCCGGCTAGACCGTCGGGGATCCCGACCGCCGCGGGCCGGAAGACGCCGTAGACCACGGCCCCGCCGGCGATCCCGACGAACAGCCCGACCAGCGCGTCACGGGTGTACCACGCGAGCGAGATGGCGAGCAGCGCGGGCAGCAGCGACCAGGGACCGGCGGCGATGCTTTCGAGCGGCATAGCCGCTACGACCGGGGGGAGGCGTAAAAAACTGTAGCGGCGTTCCGCGTCTTCGGGTGGTGATTCAGAGAACGGCCCCGGCGGCGTAGGCGACCGAGGAGCCGACCATCAGCACGACGAGGGTCAACGCGATCCACTGTTGTCGGTCCATTGGATGGGGGTTACGGGCCGGGGGATTAGTCGGTTTCGGCGGTCGCCGGCAGGACGTGGAGCCCCGCGCGGCTCTTCAGTACCGGGACGGTGTCGGCCGCGGGGTCGAGGTAGTCCGGTCGCGGGACCGTCTTCGCGGCGTAGGTCTCGGGATCGAGCACCTGGACCGCGTTGTCGTCCTCCACGGTCACGAGCGTGGTCTCGGCCGCGTCCATCGCCCGGCCCAGCCGGCGCGCGTCGGGCGCGATACCGTCCTCGAAGTCGGCCTCGTAGTGCTCGCCGGTCGTGACTCGCGTCCCCTTGAGGTTGCCGTGGGCGCTCTCCACGAGGACAGGACCGTCGTCGTCGACGTCGATGACGTCGCCGGGCGTGAACTCCGGCAGGCGGACAGCGTAGGTGACCCGATACACTTCGTCGCCGTCCTCGTCCTCGGTGACGAGGGTCGCAGATTCGTCGACCGTGCCCCCGAATCGTCGGACCACTCGGTCGGCGACCGCCCGACCGATCTGGGTTGTCGAGACCCGCGCGTCGAGCCCGTCACCCGTCTCCTTGATCTCGGTCACGAACGCGTTGCGGTCGCCGGCGGCCTCGCGCTCGCCGACGTACTCGTTGACGATCTCCCGCGCACCCGTGAGTTCGGCGTCGGTCGGGGTGCGCCCCGCGCCTCGAACCTGGATCGTGCTGGCGTAGTAATCGCCCGCGATCCGACCACAGCGGGTGCAGGTGCCCCGCGATATCAGGACCGGCACCGTGACCTCGCGTTCGACCGGTTGGTCGCGGACGACCGCCGAGAGGGTGCAGTGCATCCGGACCGTGTTCTGGTCGACCTGCTCGGGGACGACTCCCCACGAGAACTCCTCGGCGTCGACGTGGACTTCGAGGGCCTCGGTGACCTCGTCGACGGCGACGTCGGTGTAGTCGCGCGCGCCGACATCGATCCAGCGCTTGCCGCGTTTGACCGCGCCGCAGGTCGCACACACCGCGACCTCGATCCGGTCGGGGGCGTCGACCAGCGAGAACTCGTCGAAGTAACAGTCGAGGCAGAGGGGCGTGCGCCCGTTGGCCTCCCCCGGCGACTCGACGGGGTCGCCACATCTGGGGCAGAAGACGCGTGATTCGCTCATGGCTCCCCTGGGAGGCGGCGGCGGTTAAGCCGTCTGACTCACCCCACAACGGTCGGTCGCCGGGGTTGTCGTTCTTTTGGTTCCGGGGGACGAGACGCCGGAGCGATGGAGATTTACGATTTGAGCCCCAAGAAATACGTATATGAAATGGAAGGCGGACCGGGGTCTCCAGGCCCGAATGGGGCTGACGATGATCCTGTTGCTCGTGTTGTACGTCGTCTTCGCCGGGATCCTCTTCGCGGTGTTCCAGAGCATGGCCCTCATGGTCGTCGTGATGGCGCTGTTCATGGGCGGGCAGCTGTTCTTCAGCGACAAACTCGCGCTCAGGAGCATGGGTGCCCACGAGGTCAGCGAGGAGGAGTACCCCCAGCTCCACGCCACGGTGGGCCGACTCGCCCAGCAGGCCGACCTCCCGAAACCCACCATCGCGGTCGCGAACTCCAGAGTCCCGAACGCGTTCGCCACAGGGAGGTCGCCATCGAGCGCGACGGTGTGTGCCACCACCGGGATCATGAACACCCTCGATCAAGAGGAGTTAGAGGGTGTGCTGGCCCACGAGCTCTCGCACGTCAAGAACCGTGACGTGATGGTGATGACTATCGCGACGTTCCTCTCGACGCTCGCGTTCATGATCGTGCGCTGGGGCTGGCTGTTCGGCGGCGGCAACCGCGACCAGGGCGGTGCGCCGATCATCGTCGCGGTGTTGGTCTCGCTCGTGGTCGGCGTGGTGTCGTTCCTGCTCATCCGCGTGCTCTCGCGTTACCGCGAGTACGCCGCCGACAGGGGTGGCGCGATGATCACCGGTCGGCCGTCGGCGCTGGCCTCGGCGCTGATGAAGATCGACAACGGGATGGCCCGCGTACCGGACGACGACCTGCGGACGCAGGCCGACATGAACGCGTTCTTCATCATCCCGATCAAGAGCGGCGCGATCGGCAAGCTGCTCTCGACGCACCCCTCAACCGAGAACCGGATCGAGCGCCTCCGCGAGATGGAGAAGGAACTCGAAACCGCCTGAACTCCCGTCTCCACCCGAACCACTCGTTGCTTGTGCCTTCGTTGTACGTTTTTCCGCGCAGATTCTGGTCTAGCTGAGAGGCCACACCTCGTCTCGGTGTTTCCCGCCGCCACGCTGTACCGCACTGATCCCGACCCAACCGAACAGTCATTCCTTATCTACCGTACTGATCCCGATCCAACTGAGAGACTGCACAGCACCGCCCCGCGACCGCCACGAGCCTCCCCAACCGATTCGTTCGCTCCACTCGCGTTCGCTCGTTTCGCTCGCTCATCCCTCGCGCAGTGTTCGCGGTCGCGCGCTCACGTCCGTTCGCGCACGACCGCGAGCGCGCGCCACCTGGTCTGATTCGGTTTGCGACACGGCACTCGCGATGTGGGTCGCGTCGTATCGCTTCGGGTTTTTATTCCCGGCGCGACAAACCGGGCTATGGGACTGCTCGACGGACTTCGGTCGGCGCTCGGGATGGGCGCGGAGGCGAGTGCGACGCGCGACGCCGACCCCGACGACCTCTTCGGGATGAGCACGGCCTACCTCACGATGGAGGCCGACCTGGGATTCGAGCCCGCGAACGCGGCGGCGCTCTGTTTTTCGGGCGTCGACAGCACCGACTTCGCCGACGCGGTCGAGGAAGTCAAAGCCATCCTCGACGCGGGCGAGGTCGAAACCGGCACGAAGGCCCGCTTCGTCGACGATTCGCACGGCTACCAGTGGGTCGTCCTCTCCGACTCGGACTTCGAGGACCTCGTCACGAGCGTTCACTTCGCCGCCGACACGCTGATCGAACGCGGCTACGGCTCCCGCCTCCTCGCCGCGCTGTTCGGCTTCGAGAAGAACGGGCCCGTGTACTGGGTCTACTCCTTCCGCCGCGGTGCGTACTACCCGTTCGCCCCGCGCTCGGGCAACGAGCGCGATTCGACGGTCGAGTTCAAACTCGAATCCGTTCTCGACGGCGAACTCACGGTCGAACCGGAGAAGGACTACTGGTACCCGCTCTGGCCCGACGCCGGCGCTCATCCCTGGGAGTAATCGCCTGCAAGACGTGCCTTTCACCGGGCCGTTTCCACTTTCACTGGCCTGTTAACGAGGCTTTATGACCGAAGCCGCCCAACCCGAGTGTATGGCAGCAACAGCGGATCTCGAAAGCCTCCCCGGTGTGGGTCCCGCGACCGCCGACAAACTCGTCGAGTCGGGGTTCGACTCCTATCAGGGTATCGCGGTCGCGAGCCCCGGCGAGCTCTCGAACACCGCCGACATCGGCGAGAGCACGGCGGCGGACATCATCAACGCCGCTCGTGACGCCGCCGACATCGGTGGGTTCGAGACCGGCGCGAACGTCCTCGAACGCCGCGAACAGATCGGCAAGCTCTCCTGGCAGATCGACGAGGTCGACGAGCTTCTGGGCGGGGGCGTCGAGACCCAGTCGATCACCGAGGTCTACGGCGAGTTCGGCGCGGGGAAGTCCCAGGTCACCCACCAGCTCTCGGTCAACGTCCAGCTCCCGAGCGAGTACGGTGGCCTCGAAGGCAGCGCGATCTTCATCGATTCGGAGGACACCTTCCGGCCCGAACGGATCGCCCAGATGGTGCGCGGCCTGCCCGACGAAGCCATCGCCGGCGCGATGGAGGCCCGCGAGATCGAGGGCGGCCCCAACAGCGAAGAGGCGATGGAGCAGCTCATCGACTCGATCCTCGACAACATCCACGTTGCAAAGGCGTTCAACTCCAATCATCAGATTCTCCTCGCCCAGAAGGCCCAGGAGATCGCGAGCGAGCACGAGGACACCGACTGGCCCGTCCGCCTCGTCTGCATCGATTCGCTGACCGCACACTTCCGTGCCGAGTACGTCGGTCGGGGCGAGCTCGCCCAGCGCCAGCAGAAGCTCAACAAACACCTCCACGACATCGACAAGGTTGGCAACCTCTACAACGCCGCGACGGTGGTGACGAACCAGGTCTCCTCGAACCCCGACTCCTACTTCGGCGACCCGACCCAGCCGATCGGCGGGAACATCCTCGGCCACAAGTCCACCTTCCGGATGTACCTCCGGAAATCGAAGGGCACGAAACGGATCGTCCGTCTGGTCGATGCGCCGAACCTCGCCGACGGCGAAGCCGTGATGCGCGTCGAGGAGGAGGGGCTGAAGCCCGAATAGCACTTTTTTACTTCGGGGCATCGCGCTCGCTGCGCTCGCGCTCAACCCCTCGCAAAAACCTGCACTAAAAACTCCCGCTCGCGCCTTCGGCGCTCACGGTGAACCCCGCTCACACCGTTCGCGCGGACGCTACCGCTCTCCGCTACCGCCTCCGCTGAAGCCCTCCGCGCGCTCGCTCCGCTCGCGGTGTTCGCTTCGCTCACACCAAGCGCTCCGCCCTTCATCCGTCAGGAGAGCACAGCTCTCCTGAGCCTCGGCTCGCTAACGCTCGCCGAGACGCCAGGAACCGCAGCCACACCGCCACCGCATCGCCGACCACAACCGCACGGCGGCCGCACCGCGCCGCCCGTACCGTGACCGCCGCGCGGCGGACCACGCGGCTTTTTGCGGGGCGGCCGTAACTCGCGACGATGAAGGTCGGGATCGTCGCCCGGCGGGGAAACGACCGGGCGGCCGCACTCGCCGACGACGCCCGCGACCGACTCCACGAGTCGGGTATCGAAGTTCTGGTCGACGAAGCCACCGCCGACGCGCTCGATATCGCGGGCCACGCCGTCACCCGGATGAACGACGCAGACCTCGTGGTCTCGATCGGCGGCGACGGCACCTTCCTCTTCGCCGCCCGCGGCGCGGGCACCACCCCCGTGATGGGCGTCAACCTCGGCGAAGTCGGCTTCCTCAACGTCACCGCACCCGAGAACGCGCTCGCCGAGATCGACCGCGCGATCGAGCAGGTCCGCACGACCGGCGACCCGGACGTCCGGACGGTCCCACGGCTCCGGGCCGCAGGTGAGAACGTCTCGCTCCCGCCCGCGCTCAACGAGGTCGTCGTGGCCACCGGACGCGGCCCGGGCCGGGGCGGGGAGTTCGCGGTCGACGTCGACGGCGACCCCTTCTTCGAGAGCCACGCCGACGGCGTGCTGGTCGCCACCCCCGCCGGGAGCACCGCCTACAGCCTGAGCGAGGGCGGGCCGCTGGTCCATCCGGACGTCCCCGGCCTGATCGTCACCGACATGTGCGCCACCGACCCACGACCGCCGGCGGTGGTCGACGCCGGCAGCGAGGTCACCGTTCGCGTCACCGACGCGCCCGACGCCGTCGTGGTCGGTGACGGCCGCACACGAAAACCGATCGAGCCGCCCGCCGAACTCACCATCCGTGTGGCCGACGAACCGATGCGGATCGCCGGTCCCCCGCTGGACTTCTTCGGCGCGCTCGACAAGCTCGACTGATACGGCGGAAACGCTGGCGGCTTCCACAACACGTAACCCGCGCCGAACCGTTGTCTTAAAGGATGAGCCAGCAGCTGCCGGACGTACAGGCAACCCAACCCGACGTCAGCGTGGGCCTCAACCACGTCGGCGTCACTGGCGTCGAGAAGCTCGTCAAACTCGGCCGAAAGGACGACCGTCCGATCGTCCTGATGGCGGAGTTCGAAGTGTTCGTCGACCTCCCCTCGTGGCGCAAGGGCGCGGATATGAGCCGCAACATGGAGGTCATCGACGAGACCCTCGAAGCCGCGGTGGCCGAACCCGCCTACCGTGTTGAGGACGTCTGCGGCGACGCCGCCGAACGTCTCCTCGAAAAACACGAGTACACCTCCGAGGCCACCGTGAAGATGGAGGCCGAGTACGTCACCCGCGAGCGAACGCCCGCGAGCGACAAGCGGACTCAGTCCACCGCGACCATCATCGCCAGCGCGTGCGCCACCGAGGAGGGCACCACCGAGGAGATCGGGGCCCGCGTCACGGGCATGACGGTCTGTCCGTGTTCACAGGGGATGTCGAACGCCCGCGCCCGCGAGACCCTCTCCGACCTGGGCGTCGACGACGAAACCGTCACGGAGTTCATCGACCGCGTGCCACAGGCGGGCCACTCCCAACGTGGCCACGCCACCCTCAGGATCAAAAGCGACAGCGCACCCGAGGTCGACCTCCACGACGTCATCGAGGTCGCGCGCGACTCGATGAGCGCCCACATCTACAACCTCGCCAAACGGCCCGACGAGGACCACATGACCGAGACCTCCCACGCCAACGCGAAGTTCGTCGAGGACTGCGTGCGCGATATGGCCGACGGGGTCGTGAGCGAGTTCCCCGACCTCGCCGACGACGCGGTGGTGACGATGAAGCAGTCGAACGACGAGTCGATCCACCAGCACAACGCCCACGCCGAGCGCGTCGCCGAGGTCGGTCAGCTCCGGACGGAACTGAACGACGCGAACGTACCTGACGACGACTGACGCCTGCTCTTTCTCAGACGAGCACGACCGCGACCACCGTCGTGAGCACCGAGACCGGGAGTCCGATGGCGACCAGCCGTAGTACCGAGAGGCGCTGGTCCGACCGACGCGCGCGTTCGAGCACGATGAGGGTCGCGGCGCTCGCCACCGGCGTCGCGTTGCCCGCGAGCGTGCTCACCGCCGCGAGCCGGAGCCACTCCGTTTCGCCGGCGGTGACCGGTGCGAGCAACAGCACGGCGGGCACGTTGCTCACGACCGCCGAGAGCCCGAACGTCGCGGCCGTCCGACCGACGACGCCCGCACCCTCGACGGTGTTCAGGAGCGCCACGAACACGCTATCGCCGCGGATCGCCCCCGTCAAGACGAACAGCCCGACGAACAGCACTAAAACACCCCAGTCGAGTCGTTCGAGGATTTCGTCCGCGGGAACCCGCCGCCCGACCTGAACGGCCCCGAGGTGCGCCAGCGCCGTTCCGGCGGCGAGCGCACCCGCGTCGACCTCGGGCAACGCGACGAGTAGGAACAACGTGCCAACGAGGAAGCCGCCGCCGAGCGCCGCCCACCCCCGGTCGAACGACGGCTCCGGGACGGGAGGCAACCGACGGCGGTCGGTGAACGGGAGAGGGAGGACAAGGGCGAGCCCGAGGCAGACGACCGCCACCGGCGCGAGCCGACGGACGAACTCGCCGGCGGAGACGGCGCTCTGTGCAAGGATGTAGGCGTTCTGGGGGTTGCCGAGCGGCGTGGCGAGGCTCCCGACGTTCGCGCCGACCACGAGCCCGATGCCCGGGAGGGTCGGGTCGGCGTCGGCGGTCGCGGCGGCGTCGAGCACTACCGGAGCCAACAGGATGACGGTCGCGTCGTTGAGCGCGACCGCGCTCAGACCCGCCGCGAGACACGTCGCACCCAGGGTGAGCCGGCGGGTAGTCCTCGCGCGGTTCGCGAGCGCCGCCCCGGCCCAGCTGTAGACCCCGGAGGTCGAGAGCGCCTCGACGTGGACCAACATCCCGAAGACTAGCAAGAGGGTCGTCGGGTCGACGCTCGCGAACGCGGCCTCGGGGGAGAGCCCACCGAGCGCGACGACGGCGACCGCACCGAGGCCCGCCGTCAGCGCGCGTGAGAGCGGGATCCCTCGAACCCGTGGGACCGCGAGCGCAAGGAAGGTCGCGACGACGACCGCCGCGACGAGCAGGTCGGGGGTGGTCGCACGGAGCACGTCACCGATGGCCCGCCGGGTACCATCCGTGTTTCCCTCGCTATTCGAGGTCGAGCGGTTCGGCCCGCTCCCACCGGGGTTCGAACTCCGCCATGACCTGGGTCGCGAACCCCTGGTCCGCGAGGTCGATCATCGCGAACACCTTCGTGCGGTCGAGCGGGTGGCCGACCTCGATGCAGGTCTCGGCCCCGTCGACCACGGTGAAGGTGTGCTCGACGGCGTCACTGGTTCGGGTCCTGAACCGCTCGCTCGGCGAGAGCACGTAGGCGTAGCGCTCGCCGACGGTCTCGGGCAGCGCGTCGACGAGTTCGGGTCGCATCAACAGCGAGACCTCGACCCCGCGGTCGAGGGCGGCGTCGAGCGCCTCGGCGACCCTGTCCCCCACCGTGTCGACGTCGAACTGGGCCGAGAGCATCGAGGCCACCATCACCACGCTCTCGTCGGCCGATGCGATCCGCTCGACCAGGAGGTCGACGGTGTCCTCGGGCCCCACAGCCGCGGTCCAGAACCGCTCGTCCGTGGACTCGGCCGCGTCGAGGGTCTGGCTGAGCTCGTCGACCACCGCCTCGTACTGGTCGGCCTTGGCTTCGAGCTCCTGGTGGCGGTCGTCGAGCAGCCGGTCGAGCGCGGTCTCGGGTTCGACCGCGACGTACTTCTTGGGTCGGCTCGCGTTCTGCGAGCGCGCGAGCCGGTGGGTCTCGATGTTCGCCAGCACGTCGTAGATCCGTCCCATCGGCACCTCGCTCTCGCGTGAGAGCTCCTTCGCGGTCGTGGGGCCGGTGTCGAGCAGCGTCCGATAGACCCGCGCCTCGTACTCCGAGAGCCCGAGATCCCTGAGGCTCGCCATTGATGGGGTCTTCCGTTCCCCGAACAAAAAACCCATCGTCAGTTTATCCCCTCGGTCCTCGACCGTGGCACGGCCGAGCCTGACGCATGAACAAAGGTTTTGCGTCCGGGGTGAGTACCCGAGGTATGCTGCTCCGGATACTCGGCTTACTTCTCCTGATCCCCCTGTTCGACATGGTGGTGCTCGTCGCGGTGGCGACGCTGACGCCGCTCGGCTGGGTCGGTACCGTGGCGCTCGTGGTCCTCACCGCGCTCGTGGGCGGGCTGTTGGTCCGGGCCGAGGGCCGTCACACCATCCGGAAGATCCAGCGCGACGTCGCGCGCGGCGGGCTCCCGGCCGACGAACTCCTCGACGGCGGGCTCCTGATCGCCGCCGGCGTCTCGCTGCTCACCCCGGGGCTCGTGACCGACCTGCTGGGGGTCCTGCTGGTGGTCCCGGTGACGCGGTGGCCGGTCCGGGGCGCGCTCAAGCGCTGGCTCATCGTGCCGTACCTCGACCGGAAGACGGGCGGGATCGCGAGCGGCGTGGTCTACGGCGGCGGCTTCCCCGGCGGGACCGAGACCGGCGACACCTACGACGTGGACCCCGAGGAGTACGATGTCAACGAGGGCTCCGGCTGACCGGTCCCGACACCGAAAAGAAACGCTTACAAACGGCAGGCAGCAATCGTCGTTCCCGGGCCAATAGCTCAGTTAGGTTGAGCGCTCGGCTGATAACCGGGAGGTCCGCGGTTCAAATCCGCGTTGGCCCACTCGTTCTCCACACGGATAGTGGCCGTTGGCGCATCCCCTCAGTTCCCGTCTCCTCGTGGTTCTCACCGGCCGTTACGAGGACGGAGTAGTGCTCCGGTCCCTCGATACCTTGCTGGTGCTTGCTCAACACCGTTCCCTCCGGCCGGCCATCGATCGGTCGCAATGGCACGAGACTTCACCGACGACGACCGCGGAAGCGGTGTGTTCGACCACGCTGGCAACCGGGTCGGGACCGTCAACGACGTTCGGGACGGGAACGCACGCGTCGATACGAGCGATAGCGACTCCGGCGTTCTCGACAGTATCAAGGACGCGCTCGGGTGGAACGACGGCGACGACACCCACGAGCTTCGCGGCGACGACGTGGACTCCTACGACGACGACGGTATCCACCTCCGTCGCCTCTAAGGCACCTTCCCAACCCACGCCGATTTCTTTCAGCGGACAACCACTCACGACCACCCACGTGTACGTCTCGGGTCGCTTACCGCCTACACCGCCCGCGGGGCTTCCCTACAGTTCGAGAACGGAGGCAGCCGGGGCTCGGTGGGCCCGCGAACAACCCTCGTTCAGGCGCGGCAGTCCTCACAGAGGTCGTCCTCGACGTTCAGGGACGACTTCCCACACAACTTGCAGTATTCGACGACGCCTCGTGACGAACCGCCGCTTACTTTCGACATGGTCGTTCCATCGTGTCCTCACCATGAACCAACTCTGCGGGCAGTATCAAGCTGGTTATAACGGGGTCATAAAACCTCGTTGCAGTTCGCACCCTGACCGGGCTCTCACGGAGAGGGGAAGTGAGGTCGGCGACGGATTCGGACTGGATCAGTGGCAGCTCACTTCCCCTGGTGACGTTCATGGTCGTACACAATAAACGCCCCGAAGGGCCGCGGGCAGTCCAGTCCCCGACGAGGCGGTCGGCAGGTGGAAATCCTCGCAGGAGACGGGTTTTCACCGTGCGCTGTCGGTGTCGTAAGTCCACCCCTATACGCCCGGTCCGTCACCGCCCCGTAGCTTGCTGGTGCGGGGACAACACAGTTGCCCCTCCGGGGATTCGACCGGATGATGGCACGAGAGTTCACCGACGACGACCGAGGCAGCACCGTCCTCGACCACGAAGGGACCGAACTCGGGAGCGTGACCGACGTTCGGGACGGGCGGGCCCACGTCAAAACCGACGACACCGCGTCGGAGTCGGGGGTCCTCGACGAGATCAAGTCCGCGCTTGGATGGGACGACGGCGACGACACCCACGAACTCCGTGGTGACGACGTCGAGACGATCAACGACACCGAAGTCCGTCTGAAACGGATGTAGACGACGGCGGCTCCGCTCGACCCGCTGTCTCGGAGAATTCATCCGACGGTCGAACGGATCGCCGTCGGCTCCGTGTTTCGAGTCCGAAGGAAGACAGCAGGGGGGTTTCGTTACAGGTGATGCCACGCAACGGGTCTCCCCCTCGCTGTCTCGGAGCGCCCCGCGCTCCAGCATATACTTTGCGCCTCGTGAGCATAAGCTTTGTGCGGGGCCATCGCACGATTTCGCGGTCGTTCGTCCGTCGGGGGACCGAATTCCCGCCGTCCGACGACCACGGTTCGACCGGACCCGCGACCGGCTGGGACCACGTGTGACACCGGGCGGACCGTGACGAACCGAACGATTGAGGGCCGTTCGGCCCCGTCTCCGAACCATGAACGCCGCTCGACGGCCACGGGCTCGGGTGACCCCGTCGTGACGATCGACGAACGGGTACTGTTCGGCATCGTCCTCGCCGCCGGCGTCGTGATCCCCGGTGCCGCGGACTACGCCCTCTCGATGGCGGGCTACGACACCGTGGGGATGGTGGTCTGGGTCGTCGGCTACTTCGGGATGGTGCTCGCGGTCTGGTATCGGTGGATCCGACCGCTGGATCTCACCGGACCGGTCGAGGAGTGACCCGTCGCGCGGGTCGTAAGTTTGAAGCCGACTACTCACGATCGATTGACGAGGATGTTCACGCCACCGCTCCAGGCGCTCGATAACTTCCTGCTCCAGTACAACCTCGGGCAGCTCCTGGTCTTCGTCTTCGCCATCGCGTTCCTCGTCGGCCTCACCCAACGTTCGGGCAAACTGCTCGCGATCCAGACCGTGACCTTCGGCCTCCTGTTCGCGCTGGTACCGAGCATCGACGGCCCGGGCTACTTCCTCTACATCGGGCTCGGGCTGCTCGTGGTCGCCCCGGTCATGTTCGCGCTCGCGAAACGATAGCGCCTTCCGAACCTCCCAGCCGACCTACCCGCCGTCGAGGACCCGTTCGAGCGCCGCCTCGACACCGTCGAGCACGTCCTCGGGGGCGGCGCTGGCGTCGACCCGGACGAACCGCTCGGGTTCGTACCCGATGAGCCGTTCGTAGTTCGCGTGGACCCCGGCGAGGTAGCCCGCCTGCTCGAACTTGTTGGTCGCGCCGCTCCGGGCCGCCCCGGTCTCGGGGTCGACGTCGAGGTAGACCGTCAGGTCCGGTGGGCGGGTCCAGGGCTGGTGGATCCCCCGGATATACTCCATCGGTCGTTTGACGACGCCGTCGAGCGCCGCGCCTTGGTAGGCGTAGCGCGAGTCCGAGTACCGGTCCGATATCACCAGTTCCCCGGCATCGAGCGCGGGCCGCACGGTTCGGGCGAGGTGGGCGGCGTGGTCGGCGGTGTAGAGGAACAGTTCGGCGAGCGGGTCGGCGTCGTCGTCGGCGAGCGAGCGCGCCACGGCGTCCCCGTACCACGAGTCGGTGGTCGGCTCGCGGGTGAACACCGCGTCGGGGTAGCGCTCGTGGAGCGCCTCCCAGACGGTGGTCTTGCCGCTGCCGTCGATGCCTTCGAGCGTGACCAGCATACACCGACTCTCTCCACGGGCGTCTTCAATCATCTGAACTCGCCGCGGTCTTCCGCGTCTTCCCCTCGACGACGACCTCCTGGAGGACGAACCCGACCACGACCCCGCCGACGACGAGTCCGGCGGTCAGCGGGCGCTCGACGCCGAGTCCGGCCGCCATCGAACCGAGAAAGCAGAGCGCGACCGCCGGGAGGGCGAGCCCGCCGGGGGCCTCGAACGTCGGCGTCACGTCGGGGCGGTACCGTCGGAGCCCGACGAGCGCGACCACGTTGACGACGTAGGGAACGACCGTGCCGACCAGGGCCGCGAGCACGATCTGGCCGTAGAAGCCACGGACGAACACGAGCCCGAGCGCCGCCGCCGCGACGACCGCTACGCCGACCACCGGCGTCCCCGTCCGGTCATCGACCCGAGCGAAGACGGCTGGAAGCAACCCCCGCCGTCCCATCGCGAGCAGCACCCGCGCGGTCCCCGTGATTCCGACGAGCATCGTGGTGAAGACCGCGACGAGCGCCGCGAGCGGTACGAGGTACTCCCCGACGACGCCGAGCCCCACCGCGCCCGCGAGCACGCTCAGCGGCGCAAAAAACACGGGTGCGTTCGGCATGATGGTGGTCGTGGGGATCACCGCGACGAAGACGACCATCACGGCGGTGTAGAGCAGCGTGACGACCACCAGCGACCCGAGGATCGCCCGCGGGAGCGTCCACGCGGGTCGTTTCACCTCCTCGGCGCTCGCGGGGATCACCGTCCACGCGCCGTAGGCCGACAGCGCCACCCCCATCGAGCCGAGGAAGCCGAGCGCGTCGCCGGTCAGGAAGGGGGTGAACCCACCGCCGTCGCCCGCAAACACGGTCCCGAGTCCGGCCCCGACCACCAGTACCAACACCGCGAGGATGAACGCCGTCAGCACCAGCGTCGCTCGTTTCGTGAGGTCGATCCCGAGCGCGGTGACGACGAAACTCGCCACCACCGCGACCGCCGCGAGCGCGACGGGGTGGCTCGCGACCCCGCCGAGCCCCGGGACCTGCCCGAGGTAGGTCGCGATGAACCACGCCGAGACCGAGACCCCAAACACCCAGCCGATCGCATAGCAGACCCCCTCCAGAAACGCGAAGAACCGCCGGACCACCGGTCGCCTGCCGACCGTCTCGGCGGGGAACACCGCGGGGCCGCCCTGCTCGGGGAACGCCGTCGAGAGTTCGGTGTAACACAGCGCGACCGCTGTCATCCCGACCCCGGCGAGGAGCCACGCGAGCACCGCCGCCGGTCCGGTCCGCCCCGCGGTCACCGCGGGGTAGTAGAACACCGCGGGGCCGATCATCCCGCCGACGCTCATCACCAGCAGATCGCGGAGCCCGACCGTCCGCGCGAACCCGCCCGCCCCGTCGTCCGCTCGTCCTGCCATCGTTCGATCGCGTGTGACGACGACCTATCAGTGTGACGAATTCAAGATGCGTAACGAAAACGTGATGAAAAACGAACGGCGGAATCGGACGGTGGTCGAGCGATATCGGGCAGCGATCGGGCGGGCCGACCCCATCGACGGTAGGTTTAGGGGCGGTCCCCGAGTAGTCGGCCCATGGACGTACTCGTGACCGGCGGCGGCGGTTTCATCGGGCGATATCTCTGCGACGAGCTGGTCGAACGCGGCCACGAGGTGACGGCGCTCTCGCGCGACCCCGACCCGTCGATCTTCGACGCGGACGTCGACACCGCGGTCGGCGACGTGACGGCCTACGACTCGATCGAGGGGGCGTTCGAGGGTCGTGACGTGGTCGTGAACCTCGTCGCGCTCTCGCCGCTGTTCCAGCCGCCGGGGGACAAGAGCCACGAGGGGGTCCACCTCCGGGGAACCGAGAACGCGGTCCGGGCGGCCGAAGCCCACGACGTCCCCCGCTTCGTCCAGCAGAGCGCGCTGGGTGCCGATCCGAACGGGGCGACGGCGTACATCCGGGCGAAGGGGCGTGCGGAGGACGTCGTCCACGAGTCGACCCTCGACTGGACGATATTCCGCCCGTCGGTGGTGTTCGGCGACGGCGGCGAGTTCGTCTCCTTCACGAAGAAGGTCACACCGCCCTACCTCGCACCGCTGCCCCGCGGCGGGCGCACCCGCTTCCAGCCCATCTGGGTCGGCGACCTCGTGCCGATGCTCGCCGACGCCGTCGAGGACGACTCCCACGTCGGCGAGACCTACGAGATCGGCGGGCCCGCCGCGCTGACGCTGGCCGACGTCGCCAAACTCGCCTACCGGGCCGAGGGCAAACCCGTCTCGGTCGTCCCCGTGCCGATGGGGCTCACGAAGGTCGGAATGGCCGCCATCGGGCCGGTCCCGTTCGTCCCGTTCGGCCCCGACCAGGCCCGGTCGCTGGAGATGGACAACGTCGTCACCCACAACGACATCGACGCGTTCGGCCGCAGCGAGTCGGACCTCACCACGCTCGCGTCGTACCTCGGCGTGCGGTGACCGACCGGCCATAACCGGGCTTCCCGCCCGGTGTCAGCCTTTCGTCTGACGTGCGTCAGACCCCGTTTCCGGGCCCGAGAAGCCGTCTGGCGCAAGAGTTATTGTTCCGAGTGGGATTAATTGAGTATCGAGCGGTGGGAACGCAACCGACCGCTCCGATGGTCGTCTTGGCGTTGCCGTCGCCGTCACCATTCCATGACCCGACCGACACGCGCGTTCCTTCTCGTGGCTGCCCTCGTCGCGGTCGCCGCGCTCGCCACGCCGGGGGCGGCGGTCTCGGCCACCGCGAACCAGTCCCCGAACGCAACCCAGGTCGGCGAGAACGTCACGGCGTCCTACGTCCTCACGGACCTCTACACCGACGCGCCGACCGAGTGGCGGCTCAACGCCACGACGGGGCTCGACAACGCGACCTGGACCGTCACGGCCGCCGGGCTCGATCACCGCGTGCTCGCCACCCGGCAGGGCCGCGGTCCGTCGGTCACCGTTCCCGTTCGCGCCGCCCGGAACGTGAGCGAGATCACCGTCTCGGTCACGGGCACCGCCCCGTCGGTCGCGAACTTCACCTACCCCGACCGTGAGCGCTATCGACTGGTTTCGTTCGCTCGCGAGGGCGGGAACTCGTCGGGGACGGTCGACGACTGGCGCGCGGCCCACTACACCCGGTCGAGCCAGTCGGCGCGGACGACGCTCAACGCCACCCGGGCCGCCATCCGCGACAACGGCAGCGACGCGGAGCTCGAGGAGCAGTTCGGCTTCGCGGTGACCGCCTACCGCGCCGGCGAGTTCGACCTCGCGACGTCGATCGCGGCCGACGCCCGCCAAGATGCCGGTCGGGAGACTTATCCCATCGGCATGATCTCGGGGCTGTTCCTCGGCGGCGTCGTGGTCGTGCTCGGCGGGGCCGGCGTACGGACCTACCGCAAGCGCTCGGCGGAGGACTCGTGGCGCGACCGCTGAGGATTTGAGGGCCGGTGTGTTTCGGGCGGTATGCGCGTCGTGGTCCCGTTCGCCGCCGACCAGCCGAAGACCCGACTCGGGGACGTCCTCACCCCCGACGAACGCCGCGACTTCGCCCGCGCGATGCTCCACGACGTCCTCGACGCGCTCCGGGCGACGAGTCACGACCCCACCGTTCTCGCCACCGCGCCGCTCGACGCCGACGTGCCGACCACCGTCGACGACCGCCCACTGAGCGCGGCGGTCGATGCGGTCCTCGACGACGGCCCCGCGGCGGTGGTGATGGCCGACCTCCCGCTCGCCACGCCCGCCGCGCTCTCGACCCTGTTCGACGCCTCGGGCGACGTCGTGCTCGCCCCGGGCCGGGGCGGCGGGACCAACGCGCTCGTCGCCCGCCACCCCGAGTTTCGAACCGACTTCCACGGGACGTCGTACCTCGACCACCGACGTGCGGCGCGGCGGGTCGGTGCGCGCGTCGGGACCGTGGACTCGTTCCGGCTCGCGACCGACATCGACGAACCCGCGGACCTCGCCGAGGTGTTGATCCACGCGACCGGCGCGGCGCGTGACTGGCTCGTCGACGCCGACATCGACCTCGCGACGAACTCGACCGGCCGTGTCACGGTTCGTCGCGTCTGAACCCGGTGAGATTTGGGACAACCGTTTTTCCGTTCGGTGGCCAACCCGTGAGTGCGCGAACGCCATGGTTCGCGCCGACGACGCCCACCTGACGTCGCACCCGGTGTCGTCGCCCTCCACTCGACACCGGGGTCGCGTCGAAGACAGTGCTTTTGCGTATCCGACCGGAAGCCGACTCCATGTCCGGGACCCTCGCCAGCGAGTTCGGGTTCTCGGCGCACGAGCGCGACCGGCTTTTGACGACTGGTCCCGCCGACGTCGACCCCGCACCGGCGCTCACCTTCGCGCGCAACGTCTTCGTCCCGCTCACCACCGCGTGTCGCTACACCTGTACCTACTGCACCTACTTCGATCCCCCTGGGGAGGCCACCCTCATGTCTCGGGAAGCGGTCCGCGACGTGCTCGAAACGGGTGTCGACGCGGGCTGTACCGAGGCGCTGTTCACCTTCGGCGACACCCCCGACGACCGCTATACCGAGATCCACGACCAGCTCGACGACTGGGGCCATGACTCGATCCACGACTACCTCCACGAGATGTGCGAGCTCGCGCTCGACGTGGGCATCCTCCCGCACAGCAACCCCGGCGACCTCACGCGCGAGCAGATGGCCCCGCTCGCCGAGGTCAACGCCTCGATGGGCGTGATGCTCGAAACCACCGCCGACGTCGACGCTCATGCCGGCCCCCGGCGAAAGACCCCCGAGCAGCGACTGAACACCATTCGGGCGGCGGGGGAAGTGGGCATCCCGTTCACGACCGGGATCCTCGTGGGGATCGGCGAGGACTGGTCGGACCGAGCCGACTCGCTGCTCGCGATCCGTGGCCTCCACGAGGAGTACGGTCACATTCAGGAGGTCATCGTGCAACCCGTCGCGGAGAACGAGCGCTGGCGCGGGTCGACGCCCGACGTCGAGGACCTCCGGCGCGCGGTGGCGATGGCGCGCGCCGCACTTCCCGCGGAGATCTCGGTCCAGGTCCCGCCGAACCTCGCGCCCGTTCGAGAGGTGCTCGACTGCGGTGTCGACGATCTCGGTGGGGTCTCCCCGATCACCGCCGATCACATCAACCCCGACTACGCCTGGCCCGCGCTCCGGGAGTTGGAGGAGATAGCCGAGTTCGGCGGCGTCCCGTTGCGAGAGCGCTTGCCGACCCACGCACACTACGTCGAGGACGGCTGGCTCTCACCGGTCATCCAGCGCGCGATCGAGGCCGACGACGCCGCCGGTGAACGCTATCGCGCGGTGCTCGACGGCTGACGTAGGCGGTTGTACTCGTCGGCGATCCCCGACCTTCAGAAGAACAGTCGTCGGCGTAGTCCAGCGTCGCGATTTCGAACGAGCCTCAGTCGTCGGCGGTCGCGGGCGTCGTTCCCGCATCGAACAGCGGCGTGCCGTCGCTCTGCGGCCCGAGTCGCGGGCCGAAAGTCTTCTCACTCGGGTCGATATCGCGGATCTGTCGGTAGTCCGTCGAGCGCTCGGCGGGCGTCCGGCCGATGGCGGAGATCATCTCGACGTACTCGGCGAAGCTCCGGTACTCGCCGAACTCGCCGCCCGCGCGTTTGGTGATCTCTTCGGAGAGAATGGTCCCCATGAAGTCGTTGGCTCCACACGAAAGCATCTTCAATCCCTGTTGGTCGCCGTACTTCACCCAGCTCGACTGGATGTTCTCGATGTTGTCGAGGAACAATCTGGAAACGGCGATCAGGAGTTCGTCCTCGTCCTCGGTGGCTCCCGACTCGACGATGCCGCGGTCGTGGAGCGGCGTGTTCGGGTAGACGAACGAGAGCGGTACGAACTCCGTGATGGCTCCCGTTCTGTCCTGGAGGTCGCGCACCTTTTCGAGGTGGAGAACTCGGTGGGCTTCGTTCTCGACGTGGCCGTACATGATGGTCGCGGTCATGTCGAGACCGACGGTGGCGGCGGCCTCCATCGCGTCGAGCCAGCCCTGGGTGTCGATCTTCCCGGGGCAGATCACGTCTCGAACCTCGTCGACGAGGATCTCGGCGGCGGTGCCGGGGGCCGAGGAGAGCCCTGCGTTCTTCAGCCGGCGGTAGACCTCCTCGTAGCTCCAGTCGGTGCCGCGCTTGGCGTGGTAGGCCTCCTCGGGCGTCATCGAGTGGAGGTGGATCCCGTCCGTGCTCATCGCGCGCATCTGTTCGAGGTAGGTGCCCGGATCCGTGTCGTACTCGGCGGGCGGACGGTAGTTCACCGTTCGCGCGGCGTTTGCGTGCCCGGCGAGGATCTCGTGGTGTTCGTCGTCGAGGGCGAAGGCGGGGTGGAGCCCCGAGACGGAGGTGACCTCGTAGATGCCGCGTTCGGCGGCGGCACGAACGATCTCGCGCGACTCGGTTGGTGTCTTCGTGAAGCCCGCGTGCTCGACGGTCGAGTCGGTGCGGAACGCGTGCGAGCTGTCCTTGAAGTTGCAGAACAGACAACCTGTATTGCACGCGGTGGTGACGTTGTTGTTGAGGTTGGCGACGAACGTCACCCGGTCGCCGACCACCTCCTCGCGACGGCGGTCGGCGGCTTCGAGCACCGCCTCCTTTCGTTCGGGGTCGATTCCATCACTGTCCGTGCCGGTGGTGATGAGTTCGATGCCGTCGTCGACGGAGAGACGGTCGCCGTCGCGGGCGTTTCGGAGGGCGTTCTCGAAGGACTGGTCGGTTTCGGGGACGTGTTCGAAGTCGAACTCCCCGCGTGATACGTCGGCCATGTCTAAGCCGTGTCGGCGACGCGTTAAAACCCAGCGGTGGGGTGGCGTGCGTGGTTCGCGCGGCGGTCAGGCCGACTGTCCCGAACTCGAGTCCGTGTGTCTCGTGAGCTCCTCGTCGAGCTCGCGGAAACAGGAATCACAGACCATCCGCACCGACTCCTTCTCGCCGCCCGTCGGGGTCTCGTCGACCAGCACCGTCCGGCAGTGGGGGTACTCGCTCGGCGAGAGATCGCGCCCGCAGAGCGCGCAGTCGGTGCCGACGGTCTGCCCGCCGTCGGTCTCGGCCGGGACGTCCGGGTTCTGGGTCACGACTCCGCCTCCCCGTGCCGGCCGCGGAGCTCGTCCCAGCAGCCGCGGCATAGCCGGTAGCCGCTCGCCTCGGTCGTGGCTTGTGAGTCGCGTTCGAGCCGGATCCGCCAGTGGGACTCGCCGCGCTCCCCACACTTCGCACAGGTGGTCTCGGGCATAGTACTGGAGTGTGAACAGCTACCACCTTCGTGAGCCAGCGGTGATATATGTTTGCTCGGATGGCAACCGATTAGTTCGCCCCCGGCGACCCCCGACCATGACCAGCGTCAAGGAGTTCCGGGTGGCCGAGCCGGCCACCGACACGGCCCTCGGCCGGGGACGGTTCGTCTTCACCGACGCCTACTCGGTATTCGACTGGGGGCGGATGCCCGATGCGATCCCCGAGAAGGGCGCGAGCCTCTGTACGATGGGCGCGCACAACTTCGCGCTCCTCGAAAGCGAGGGCGTCCCGACCCACTACCGGGGCGTCGTCGAGGACGGTGAAGTCGTCGCGCTCGACGACTGCCACGACGCGCCGCGAGAGATGGCGATCGACCTCGCGACGGTGCCCGACCTTCCGGTCGAAGACGGAACCTACGATTACGACGCCTTCCACGCCGCCGCAGGCGAGAATTACCTGATCCCCTTGGAGATCGTCTTTCGGAACGCCGTCCCGGTCGGGTCGAGCCTCCGCAGCCGGCGCGACCCCGAGGACGTGGGCCTCGACACCCACGAGTGGCCCGACGAACCCGTCTCGCTCCCCGAGCCGGTGGTGGAGTTCTCGACCAAGTTCGAGGAGACCGACCGATATCTCACGCGCGAGGAGGCCCAGCGGGTCGCGGGGCGGGCGGCTCTCGACGACTGCGCGGCGATCGCCCGTGAGGTCAATCGGGTCGTCACCGAGCGGGCGGAGTCGGCCGGGTTCACCCACGAGGACGGCAAGATCGAGTGTCTCTACGCCGACGGCGAGGTCCGGGTCGCCGACGTGGCCGGGACCTTCGACGAGAACCGGTTCGCCTACGACGGCCAGCAGGTCTCGAAGGAGGTCGTCCGGCAGTACCACAAACACGCCCAGCCCGAGTGGGTGGCGGCGGTCGACGCCGCCAAACGCGAGGCCGACGAGACCGGGGAGACCGACTGGCGCGGGCGCTGCGAGCGCGACCCCGAACCGCTCGACCCGGCCGTGGTCACGACCGTGAGCGAGCTCTACACCGCGGGCGCGAACGCCTACGTTGGGCGTGACTTCTTCGACGCGCCGGACCTCGACGACGCGGTCGCGGCGGCGCGCGAGCTGAACGAGTAGTTAGGGGTCGGCGAACGGATGAGTCAGCATAGATGGGTTGGTGAGGACCGATCGGGGCAACTCATCGAAACGGACAAGGAAACGACCGACAGGACCTGACCAACGGGAGGAACTGAGTAGGACAGGCCACTACTCCCGGCCGCCTACTCCTTTTCGGCCTCCACACCGAAATCAGCCGGCGTGGCCGCCCTGACGGCCGGGAGACGTCGAAGCCGCGGGCGTAGGACGATGTAGACGGCTATGAAGCCGAAACCGCTCGCGGCCAGCGCCATCGTCATCGTCGTTCCCAACCCCTCGGCGACTGCACCACCAACAAGCGAGCCCAACGGGAGTGTCGCCCCGGACGCGGTTCCTTTCGTCGCGGCGACCCGACCCAGCAGGTCAGCCGGAAACACTCGCTGGTTCAACGTCGAACTGAGAACGCCCGATATCCCGCTGGGTATCCACGCGAGGCCGAACAGGACGACTGTGAGTGCTGGCGACGACACGAGAACTGCCGCGAGCCAGCAGCAGGCAGCGATTCCTTGACTGAGAAGCATCCTACCGTAGGGGACGCTCTCAAACCACGGCCCGACGAGTGAGCCGATGAGTCGGCCGATCCCGAGTGCCCCCAGTAGCAGGCCATAGATGGCAGGACCACCGAGGCCGTCGCCGAACGCCGGCAGTATCGCCAGCGTGACCCCGGTCGTGAAGTTCGCCACTGCAGTCGTGAGTGTCAGTTCGACGAACACTGTTCCCCGAAGCACCGCGACGCCGTCCTGAAGGTCGGAGACGTACGAGCGCAGCACCGAACGAACGGTCGGGGCAGCCGTTGTGCGTCTCGGTGCCGTGCGCTCGGCAGTCCCTGCAGCAGTGCCGAGCCTGATGCTAGCGAACAGCAGTGCTGCGGCGGCGAACGTGGCCGTATCGGCGAGAAAGAGGGCCGTCGCGCCAAACACGGCGACGAAGCCGCCGCCGAGCGCGTCGAACACCATGTCCAGCCCGAGTGTCACGGTCGAGAGCGCCGAGTTCGCTCCGGGAAGACGCTCGTCGTCCACGATACGGGGCAACAGTGCGGTCTCCATCGGTGCCATCAGTAGCGACGCGAGCATCAACACCGGCGCGACGACGAACAGGAGACCGACGTCCAGGTGGCCCGTCGCCGCTGCCAGCGGAAGGATCGACACGACGATACCCTGAATCACCTGCGAGCCGACGAGGACGTGTTTGAGTGGCAAGCGATCGACGAGCGGCCCGGCGAACACCTGCAACAGCCACGGCAAGAGCAGTATCGCATTCAGCGCGCCGGTGACCAGCGTCGAGTCGGTCAACTCGAAGGCGAGCCAGAGCATCGCCACCGTGTAGAGGCTATCTCCAGCGTTCGTGACGAACTGCCCGGCGATGAATCGCCGGAAGTCGGCGTTACGCCACAGCATTCGGTCGAGAGCGCTCATCGGCGCTCACCGCCGAGGGACGCCGTCGCGACTCCGCGCAGAGCGTGCGAGCGGTTCCCTCGCCACCGTTTCGGCCATCGGTGCGGGTGGCTCGGTCGTGATTCGTGTATCAGTACGTGGTCGTACGAGCGCCGGGATCGAACCGGCAGCTCGATGGATATCGGCATGTGCGTGCGGTGGTCGAGAGGAAGTGCGGCTACCAGGGAGGTAACGAAACGAACCCGAGTGCTGCGGCTATCGGGCCCGTCGCGCGGCGGGGGGCGAGAGCGGATCGAATACCGGACGAATCGCGAGCCGGCGTCTCATGAAACGGTTCTTCAAGATAGTTCGTGTGATCTCTCAAAAGAATACTGGTCCGACGTCGAGTAGGCTATCTCCGCCACCTGAACTCGCGACCATCGGGTCGTGCGAATGTACCCCGTCGCAGTGGGTTCACCCCATAGGACGAACCAGCTGGTGCTCATTCGCCGTGTTGTTCTACCGACCGCCGTCTTCCACTGACTTTACTCCTCCGTACGGCCGCCGGTCACGGATGCGTTGTCGACCGGCGCGTCGGGGTTCAGCTCGGCGATCTCTTCGGGGAGACCGAGCTCTGCATCGCTGTCCTCGCGGAGATGGGTTCGACCGCGACCGACCACCAGGTCCCCCGCGAGGTGGAGCCGAACCGCCTCGACGAGCGCCTCGGCTTCGAGCGGCTGGCCCCGCTCTTCCAGCTCCTCGGGCGTCGCGTCGTCGGGCACGTCGAAGGCGCGCTGGGCGATGATCGGGCCCTGGTCGAGGTCGGTCGTGACGTAGTGGGCGGTGACGCCCGCGATCCGGACGCCCTTCTCGATCGCTTGTCGGTAGGCCTCGGCCCCGGCGAACGACGGTAGGAGCGAGGGATGAACGTTGATAATTCTGCTTTCGTACCGGAAGACCACGTTCGGGCTCAGGATCCGCATGTAGCGGGCGAGCGCCACGAGGTCGACCTCGTACTCGGCGAGGATGTCCAACAGCCACTCCTCGTCGGGCACCCCGCCGGCGTCACCGATGTCGTAGAAGGGGATGTCGTGGGCTGCCGCGAGCGGCGCGAGGTCGTCGTGGTTCGCCACCACGACCACGACCTCCGCCTCGGGGTCGTCGTCGACGAACGCCTCCAGCATGGCCGCAAGGCAGTGTGACTCCTTGGTGGCGAGCACCGCGATCCGCTTGGCCTCGCGGTCGGCGGGGAACCTGACTTGGACGTCCATTCCGAGGTCGTCACAGAGGGCTTCGAGCGCCTCACGGAGGTCGTCCTCGGTGCAGGTCATCTCGGTCGTGTCGACCCGCATCGTCATCCGGAAGAGGCCCTCCCGGACCGCTTGATCCAGATCCTCGATGTTGGCGTCGCGCTCGAACAGCAGCGACGTGACCCGCGCGATCAGACCGGTGTCGTCGTCGCCGATCACCGTTATCTCGGTGAAATCGGGGTTCATGGTCGGCTCCCGTGGTACATGCGCCCGCTCGACGACCCGACGCAAAAACCCGTTCGGCTTTCCTCGGATCCAGAACGGTTTTCGCTCACCCCACCTTTCGGCCGCCAATGACCGCCTACACCGCCGTCGTCACGGTGCGGCTGAAACGGGGCGTGCTCGACCCCGAGGCCGAGACCACCGCACGGGCGCTCGAACGCCTCGGCTTCGAACTCGAGGACCTCCGGGCCGCCGACCGCTTCGAGATCGACCTCGCGGCCCCCGACGAGGCCGCGGCCGCCGAACGCGCCGACGCGATGGCCGAACGTCTGCTCGCCAACCCCACCATCCACGATTATTCGGTGGAGGTCGAGGCCCGGTGAGTTCGCTCGCTGTTCCCCGGTGGTGGCGAGCGTGACGGTCGCCGTGATCCGGTTCGGCGGCTCGAACTGCGACCGCGACGCCGTCCGCGCGCTCCGTGACGTGGGTGTCGACGCCGAGATCGTCTGGTACGAGGACGGCCTCCCCGAGGACGTCTCGGGGGTCGTGCTCCCCGGCGGGTTCTCCTACGGCGACTACCTCCGGGCTGGCGCGATGGCGGGCCGTGATTCGGTCATGGTGGACGTTCACGCCGCCGCCGAGCGCGGGATCCCGGTGCTCGGGGTCTGCAACGGGGCGCAGGTCGGCTGCGAGGCGGGGCTCACACCCGGCGCGTTCACCACCAACGCGAGCGCACGCTTCCAGTGCGAGCACGTGTATCTCCGTGTCGAGAACGCCGACACGCCGTGGACCCGCGGCTTCGACGCGGGCGAGGTTATCTCGCTCCCGATCGCCCACGGCGAGGGGCGCTTCGAGATCGCCGACGACCGCCTCGACCGGCTCGACGACGAGGACCGTATCCTCTTCCGGTACTGTGACGCCGACGGCGAGATCAGTTCGGGATCGAACCCCAACGGGTCGAAGGGCGCGGTGGCGGGCGTGCTTGGTGATTCGCCGAGTACTGCCGTCCTGATGCCCCACCCCGAGCGCGCGACCCTCCCCGAACTCGGCGGCACCGACGGGCGAACGATCCTCGCCGGGTTCGGTGCGTAGGTGGCCGGTCAGGCCCCTTCTCGTGTCCCGAGTAGCAACTGTGTCCACCAGCCCGAGAGCTGTGCCAGCGCGTTGAGAACGTGGAGCGAACAGCAGACCACCACGACCCCGAGGCCAGCGACGGCGAGCGCCTCGGCGAGCGTGTCGATCCGCCACGCCGAGAGCGTCACGACTCCGTCGAGCCCCACCAGCAGACGGTCCCAGCCGACCGAGAGCGCGGGGTGATAGCGAACGGGGGCGTCGCTGACGACCCCGACGTAGACACCCGGCTGGTTGTAGACCAGCGGTACCGCGAGCATGCTCACCCCGGTCACCGAGAGCGACATCACGACCGTGTAGGCCGCGACCCCGACGAAGAGCTTCGTCACGAGGTAGACCACCGCCTTCCAGGGCCCGAGGCTCACGACCAGCCGCCGTAGCCATCCCCGAACCGAGTCCGGCGACTCCCGGTCTCGGGTCGGAACCTCGATACCGAGCAGTACCGTCGCGAGCCACCGTTCGACGCTCGCCAGCCCGGTCGCGAGCCCGAGCATCCCGACCAGCAGCGGGACCCCGACCACGACCACCGCGAGCCCGACACCCAGCGAGAGCCCCACTGCGAACAGCACGAAGTAGACGAGTCCGAGCGGGAACGCGAGCGCGAGATACGAGAGGTTCCGGTAGGTCTGTCGTCTGAACGGGACGCCAAAGACCGTCCACACCACCGCGCGGACGGTCCCGTCGAGCACGTATCCGCCCTCCGTCGAACCCATCACGTAAACGATGATTTCGACGGCCCGGCATAAGGCTGCTGGTGGTTCGCACGGCGGGCGGCGGGTGGCCGACGTTTATGTAGCCCGCCCGAAAACCGCCGCACGATGGCGTGGCGGGTCGAACGGCTTGGGGGCGGACCGCGGTGAGTGACGACCTCGCGTCCGTGGCGGCGGTGCTCGACGACGAGTACGCCCGGACGATCCTCGAAGCCGCCCGCGACGAGCCGCGGTCGGCCGACGAACTCAGCGAGGCCTGCGATGCCTCGCCCTCGACGGTCTACCGTCGGATCGAACGGCTGGAGGCCACCGGCCTCCTCGCCGACCGCCAGCGAATCGACCCCGACGGCCACCACCACAAGGTCTACGTCAGCCGACTGACCCGGGTCACGGTCGACCTCGGCGAGGACGGCTTCGCGTGTACGGTCGAGCGCGACCGGGATCCCGACGAGGACGCCGTCGACCGATTCACGCGGCTCTACGAGGGGTTCAAATGATGCAGGTCCAGTCGACCGGCGGTGAGACGATGGTCGTTCTCGCGGCACTCGTCGGCCTCGCCGTCGCGCTCGTGCTCGCCGTCGCCGTGGTCTACACGTTGTTCACGGGCTACCGGCGGGTCGGCGACCCCGGAATGTTCGGTCTCGCGGTCGGGCTGACGTTGCTGACCGCGGTGCCCATCGTCCTCCGAGTCGTGGTGCCGACCCTCGGTATCGCCTCGCCGCCCGTCCGGTCGCTTGTCGTGAGCGGTTGTGAAATCGCGGGACTCGTCGTCGTCCTGGTGGTGATCTACGATGCTGGCTGACCTCGTCGTCCCTGCGGCGGCGCTCACCGCATCCCTCGGGCTTGCCGTCGCCGGTCAGGCCTACCGCGGTTACCGCCGTCACGGCAGCCGAACGATGGGGGCGCTCGCGGTCGGTATCGTCTGCCTCACCGCGGTGCCGTTCCTCGTCCAGCACGCGCTCGCCCCGTTCCTCGGTCTCTCCGACGCCACGACGCTGCTGGGGGTCGTGGCCGCCAACGTGCTCGGCTTGGTGGCGATCCTCCTCTCGCTCCGGACCTAACTGGGACGAGCCTCGCCGTTCGACGGGGCGGGTCAACCAAGCCGCGTGAGCTTGATCGAGCCGTTGGTCGTCCTGACAGTGAGTCGGTTGGTGCCCGTGCCGATGGTTCCGGTGAGGCTGTTCCGGTCCGACCCGGTCGCGTCGAGCGGGAGTCCCGTCGTCGTAATGTTCCCGTTGGTGGTCGTCGCGGTCACCCGCGCGTCAAGGTTCGGCGCGAGCGCGGCGGTGATCTGGCCGTTTGTCAAAGAGAGCGAGACGTGGCCGTCGATCCGGGGTACGTGAACGTCGACGTCGCCGTTGGTGGTTTCGGCACCCGCGATCCCCCTCACGCGCCGTGCCCGGACCGGCCCGTTGGTCGAGGAGAGCGAGACGAACCCGTCGACGTTCCGCGCCGCGACCGTGCCGTTGGTCGAACGGAGCGCCACGTCGCCCACGACGCCGGTCGCGGTGGCGTCGCCGTTCTTCGCGGTCACGGCCTCGACGCGAATCCCACTCGGCACCGCGGCGTCGAGCGATATCGAACCACCGCCGAGCCCGAACCACGAGTCCCCGCCTGAATCGCCGCTCACCGCGAGGTGGTCGCCGTTCCGTGCGGTCTCGACGGTCATGTCCTCGAGATCGGTGAACACCGACCCGGATTCCTTGACGCCGTGGAGTCGGACCCGGTCGGCGTCGGCCCGGCGGACGCTCGCGGCCCCGCTGTCGGTTTCGAGGGTGAGTCGCCCCTCGGTCATGCCGAGGGTGCGGTCGAACTCCTCGCGCTTGCCGACGAACGGCGTCGCACCCGAACAGCCCGCCGAGAACGCCCCGAGACCGACCGCACATCCGCCCAGCAGTCTTCGTCGGGAGAGAGTCACCGCGGATCCGTCGTCCGATGTCATGGGTTCGAGTCGTATCGGCTCGAGGATATACCCGGTCACCCGGTCGCACGATGCGCGACGCGCCGAAACGAATTTAAACCACACCACAGCGAGACGGGTCGGGAACGAACGACCGCGGGACGGCGCGCTTTTACCCTCGGCCCGAAAACCACCCGCGAGTGTCGCTCCGAACCATCGTGGACCTCCTGCGACGTGTTCTCGCCCCCGGCGAGAGCCTCTCCGAGCGGGCGGTCACCAGCGGCGTCTGGGTCACGATCACTAACGTCCTCGACCGCTTCCTCCAGCTCGTCATCGTGCTGTTCGTCGCGCGGATCATCGGTCCCGACGACTACGGCGTGATGGCGCTCGCGCTCGTCGTGATGAGCGGGCTGACCCAGCTCTCGCGACTGGGCATCGACGCCGCGCTGATCCAGCGCGAGGAGGCGAACGTCGACGCCTACCTCGACACCGCCTGGATGATGCAGAACGCCCGGGGCGTCGTGGTCGCCGCGATATTGTTCCTCGTCGCCCCGTTCATGGCCTCGCCCGCGGTCTTCGACCAGCCCGAGCTCACGCCGGTCCTCCGCGTGCTCGCGCTCTCGCCGTTGCTCTCGGGGCTCCAGAACCCTGGCCTCCTCTACCTCAAGAAGGACCTCCGGTTCGACAAGCAGTTCTTCTACACCATCTCCGGTACCGTCTTCTACGTCCTCGTCGCGCTCGGCGTCGCGTTCGTCACGCAGTCAGTCTGGGCGCTGGTGTTCGGGCTCGTCGCGAGCGACTTCATCCGGCTGATAGCCTCCTACCTCGTCGACGACTACCGGCCGTGGCCCCGATTCGACCTCGACCACGCCCGCGAACTCTTCGGCTACGGGAAGTGGATCTTCGCCTCCGGTGTCGTGCTCTTCCTCATCATGGAGGGCGACGACGCGTTCGTCGGGTGGTATCTCGGCGCTGCCGTCGTCGGGTTCTACCAGCTCGGCTACCGGGTCTCGAACGCGCCCGCGACCGAGGTGACCCAGACCATCTCCTCGGTGGTCTTTCCGACCTACGCGAAGATGCAGAACGACGAGCGCCAGCTCCGCGACGGCTTCTTCAAGACCGTGCAGCTCACCACCTTCGTCTCGTTCCCGGTCGCGGTCGGCATCGCCGCGGTCGCCCCCACCTTCGTGAACACCTTCCTCACCGAGGAGTGGGGCCCGATGGTTCCGCTGATCCAGCTCCTCGCGGCCTGGGGCCTGCTTCGCTCGCTCGGGGCCACCACGGGACCGCTGTTTCAGGCCATCGGTCGCCCCGAGATCGCCACTAAGATCCAGTTCGGCAAGCTGGTGATCATTGCCCTCCTGATCTACCCCGCCACCGCGCGGTACGGCGCGGTCGGCACGGCGCTCGTGATCGTCGGCAATTCTCTATTCTTCTCCGAACCCGTCTCGACGTACCTCGCGGTGCGCATCGTCGACGGAAGCTACGCCAAGCTCCTCGGGCTCATCGCCTATCCCGCGGTCGCGAGCGCGGTGATGGGGCTCGCGGTGGTCGGGGTTCACACCGCCGGCATCGCCACGGGCGTGCTCGAGTTCTGCCTGCTGGTGCTCGTCGGTGTCGGCGTCTACACCGTCTGTGTGGTCGTCTTCGAGGCGTTCTCGGGCTACGACAGCATCCGGCTCTGCCGACGAATGGCCGAGACGATGGTCTCCTGAGCCGGTCCGCTCCCTCCGAAGCGACCTGTGAGTTCAGGATCGGCCGGACGTCGGGATCCGAAAGCGAAACACGCGTGCACCCTCTTCTCGGACCATGTCAATCCTCGACGACGCGCGGGCCGTCATCGCGAACGGCCCGGTCTGTAACGCGTGTCTCGGTCGCGTCTTCGCCGACCGGAGCTTCGGACTCACCAACGACGAACGTGGTCGCGCCCTCCGGGTCGCGGTCCACCTCGACGACGACGAGCCCTCCGAACCGGTCGAGGACTGCTGGGTCTGTGAGGGTGAGTGCGAGCGCTTCGACGCCTGGGCCGACGAGGTCTGCGAGGCGCTCGGCGGGGTCGAGTTCTCGACCTACCAGGTCGGGACCCGCGTCCCGCCGCTGCTCGAAGAGAACGACCGCCTCCTCCGCGAGGACAGCGGGCTCGCCGAGGACGCAGGCGAACTGTTCAAATCCGAACTCAACCGCGAGGTCGGCAAGCGTGTCGGCGCGCGCACCGGCACGGAGGTCGATTTCGAGCGCCCCGACGTGCTCGCGCTCGTGAACCTCGAACGCGGGCTCGACGCGGGCGGCGTGGACGTCCAGGTCAACCCGGCGTTCGTCTACGGCCGGTACCGCAAGCTCGAACGGGACATCCCCCAGACCGAGTGGCCCTGTCGGGAGTGCGGCGGGGGCGGCACCCAGATGGCCGCCGACGGCGGCACCGAACCCTGCGAGCACTGCGGCGGGTCGGGCTACCTCTACGACGAGAGCGTCGAACAGCTCACCGCGCCCGTGGTTCGCGAGGCAATGGTGGGGGACGAAAGCCTCTTCCACGGTGCGGGTCGCGAGGACGTCGACGCCGTGATGCTCGGCACCGGTCGGCCGTTCGTGATCGAGGTCAAACACCCCCAGCGTCGCGCGGTCGACACCGACCGACTCGAAACCGAGATCAACGAGTTCGCCGACGGCAAGGCCGAAGTCCTCGGTCTCCGGCGCGCGACCCACGAGATGGTCGAGCGCGTGAAGGAGCTCGACGCCAACAAGACCTACTCCATGACTGTGGAGTTCGCCGACCCGGTCGACGAGGAGGCACTCGAAGACGCGCTCTCGGAACTCCAGGGGACGACGGTCGAGCAGTACACCCCCCAGCGCGTCGACCACCGCCGCGCGGCGCTGACCCGCGAACGCGAGGTCTACGAGACCGAGGGCACGCTCGACGACCCGCGCCACGCCACCGTCGAGGTCAAGGGCGCGGGCGGGCTCTACGTCAAGGAGTTGGTGAGCGGCGACGACGGCCGAACGGAGCCGAGCCTCGCTGGCTTACTCGGGGTCGAGAGCGAGGTCACGGCGCTCGACGTGGTCGCCGTCGAGGGCGAGGAGGAGGCCTTCGACGACCCCGACTATCTCATCGACGAACCGGCCGAGTGAGCAGGCTCATCACAACGGGTTTGAACGCGCCCCGTGAGTAGCGACCATGCACTTCGGCGTCGACGAAGCGGGTCGGGGTCCCGTCCTGGGCTCGCTGTTCGTGGCGTGCGTCCGCGCCGACCCCGCCGACCTCCCCGCCGGCATCGACGACTCGAAACGCCTCTCGCCCGCGCGCCGCGAGGCGCTCGCTGACGACCTCCACGGTGACGACCGGGTTTCGACCGCCGTGGTCGAGGTCACAGCCTCCGAGATCGACGACCCCGAGACCGACATCAACGCGCTCACGATCACGGCGGCGGCCGAAGCGATCGACGACGTGGCCGAGGACGGACTGGCTGGGATCGTCGACGCCTGCGACACCGACGCGGCGCGGTTCGGTCGGCGGGTCGTGGTAGCAACGGAAACCGACGTCGAGGTCACGGCCGAGCACGGGGCCGACGAAAACCACGCGCTCGCCGGCGCGGCGAGCATCGTCGCGAAGGTCGCTCGTGATACGCACATCGACCGGCTGGCGGACGAGCACGGCCCGCTCGGCAGCGGTTACCCGAGTGATCCGGCGACTCGGGAGTTTCTTCGGGAGTACGTTCGTGAGAACGGTGCGCTTCCATCATTCGCTCGTGCGTCGTGGAAGACGAGTCGGGACGTGCTCGACGCGGCGGCCCAATCGACGCTCTCGAACTTTTGAACGAGTGGTTTAGGACTCGTTTGCGCCGGGTCGAATTTTCGCAGTCCGTTCGCTGATCGACCGCTACAAGTCCTGGCTCAAATGAGAGACCGCACCACGACCGCCCCGCACCGGCCACGACCCTCCCCAGCCGATTCGCTCACTTCACTCGCTGTCGCTCGTTTCGTTCGCTCATCCCTCGCGCGAGTCGGGCCTTCGGCCCTCCACACGCGCCGACCGCTCTCGCTCCGTTGTAAATCCTGAAATTCAGTGACGAAGCGGATCGGTCGGGGGCGCGCTTCAGGTGTCCGTCAGCAGCCGTCGGAGCACGTTCCCGTAAGCCGGCCGGGTGATCAGCACGCCGATGAGCACCCCGACGATGGTGACGATGGCGAACCCGCGGAGGTCACCGAGTGAGAGCACCGCGAGCGGGCTCATGGCGATGATCGTCGTGGCCGCGGCCGCGCCGATGACCCAGAACGCGCGTCTGAAGCGGCTCTGGAATACCCGTCCGGTCTTGACCTCGCTCTGGAGGATCTCGTCGGCGATGATCACGAGGTCGTCGACACCCGTCCCTATCACCGCGATGAAGCCCGCGATGTGGGACAGGTCGAGCGCCAGCCCGACCGCCGAGGAGAACCCGAGGAGGATGAACACCTCCGCGAGCGCGGTGACCACCATCGGGATCGCCACCCGGAGTTCGCGGTAGCGGGCGAACACGACCCCCGCGACCGCGAGCACCGCGACCAGCCCCGTGACGAGCGAGAGCGATTTGAACTTCTGGGCGACGCTCGGCAGGATGTACTGGCTCGTGCCCTGGTCGAAGTTCAGCGGCGCGGGCAGCGCCCCCGCCTGGAGGTCGACCTGGAGGTCCTGCGCCTCGGAGGCGTTCTGCGCCGACGTCTGATAACCCGGGTCGTTGATGAAGCTCCCGGTGGCGAACTGCTGGGCGAGCCCTTGGGTCACGCTCGCGGCGTAGACCACTTCGCCGTCGCGCACCGTCAGCAGACAGTGCCCACCCCCGCCCGTCTCGAAGTTACAGGTCCTGACCTGGCTCTGCCGGCTGGAGGCGTTCGCGGCGTCGGCGAAGCCGTAGCGCTGCATCGCCTGGGTGAACGGCCGGGCGGCCTGCTCGGTGAGCGTCACCGGCACGATGGGTTGGCCCTGCTGGTCCCGCTGGACGGTCCCGACCGACTGGAAGTCGTCCTGGCTCTGGAGCACGGTGACGTTACAGGTGTTCGCCTCGCCCGAGTTACCGGACCCGCCGGAGCCGTTGCCACCGACCGGCCCCTCACAGTACGACGGGGTCCGATTGCCCTCGACGGTGAAGTACGCCACCGTCTGGACCTGACCCTGGTCGGCCACCAGATCCCTGACCTCCGAACGGTTCTGGTTCGGGACCTCGATCTGGATGTACCGTTGCTCGCCCGAGGAGACGGTCTGGACGGTGCCGCCGGTGAGCCCCGACTCGCTGATCTTGTTTTCGAGCACCTCGACGGCGTCGTCGTAGGTCTGCTGGGTCAGCCCGTTTCGGATGTCGTCTTGGGTGACGTCGTATCCCTCCTGCTGGAGCGCGTTCGCGAACTGTCCCTGTGAGACGTTCCCCGAGAACACCTCGACGGTGGCCGACTCGTTACCGACTCTGACTTGGACGTCGGTCGGTGAGATCCCGAGGTCCTCCGCCACCGATCCGGTGAGGTTGGCCTGCTGGCCCGGCTGGACGTTCACGTTCTCGGCGGTCATCCCGACCAGCGGCGCGCGGATCTGGGTCCCGCCCGAGAGTTCGAGGCCGAACTGGAGGTTCGTGGGGCCGCTCGTGGTGTTGGCCACGGCGGCGTTGCCGCCGCCCCCGACGCCGAACCCGGGCACGAACAGCGCCAGCCCGGCGACGACGACGAACACAACGAGCAGGGCGATCCGCCAGTTGTCGCGTATCATCGCGCGACCCCCTCGTACTTGTACCAGCGAAGCAGGCTGACGTTGAGGAGGTAGGTGTTCATCAGGTCGGTGATGAGCCCCATCACGAGGATCGTGCCGACCTCCGGGAGGAGCGGGATCCCGAGAACGAAGTCGCTCGCGACGACCGCCATCACCGTCATCGCGGCGATCGAGCTCAGGGTCATCGTCACCCCCGTGCGGCGCGCACGATACGTGCTCTCGTAGAAGTCACCCCGTCGCCGGAGGACGTGGTTGTTGAGCAGGATGTCCGAGTCGACGCTGTAGCCGATCAGCATCAGGAGCGCCGCGACCGTCCCGAGCGAGAGCTTGATCCCGAAGAGGTTCATCAGCGCGAGCGGGATCACGATATCGGAGAACGCCGAGGCGATCACCGCGATCGAGGGGACGAAGGTCCGAAAGAGGGCGAACACCAGAAGCGCCATTCCGGCGAACGCCGCGATCAGCCCGATCACGCCCGTCTGCTGGGCCCCCGCGCCGAAGTTCGCGGAGGTGGCCTGGACGGAGTCCACCTGATAGCCCGCGGACTGGGCGGCGTTGGTGAGCGCATCGGTGTTCGTCGACTGGAAGGTGACGATGTAGGTGTTGCCGCCCGCGGTCGGCGTGACGGAGGTCGGTTGGGTCGGGAAGGCCTCCTCTATCTGGGCCTGTGAAGCACCGGTCGAGACCTGGACCTCGGTCCCGCCGGTGAAGTCGATGCCGGGGGTCACCGGCGCGCCGGTGACGAGGAACCAGCCGCCGAGAACGCAGAGCGCGAGAACGAGCACCGCCAGCGGAACCGCGGCGAGCTGGCGGTCGGTGTACCGGGTGTAATCGAGGTCCGGTACGTCGAACGCGACCATGCCGTGCGGTGTGCGACGACCTTGAATAAGCTTTCTTATATGGGGCTCGCCGACGAGCGCGCCCTCGATCGGTTCAGCGGCGTCGAAGCGCCACCAGCCCGGCCGCGAGGACCGCGATCACCGCCGGTAACGCACCGAACCCCGGCCCGTCCTCCGTGGTGGTTTCGGCTTCGGTTTCGGTTCCTCCGATGATTTCCCCCTGACTCCCGTTCGCGTTCGTCGCTCTACGGGTCGTCGAAGCAGCCGTCTCCGTTGCGGTCGGGGTTGCCGTCGCGGTCGGCGGTGGGGCAACGGTCGCCGTTGCTGTCGGTGTCGCCGTTCGCGTGGCGGTCGCGGTTCGAGTCGATGTCACGGTGGCCGTCGATGTAGCCGTTGGTGTCGCGGTCGACGTGGCTGTCGCGGTGTCGCGAGCCGCGACGGGACCGAACGAGGTGGGGTCGACCTCGACGCCGTTGCGATAGACGGTCGCGTTGCCGTCGAGTCTGAGCCCCGTGACGTTCCCCTGCACGAGGTAGGCGTCACCACCGCCGCCGAGACGACCATCCACTCGTCCATCCGTGACGGTATCGACGTCGGGGTCGACGGTGATCGTGTGGTTCGCGACGGGCGCGCCGTGGCTCTCCCCACTTCGTTCGACGGTTCCATCGTGGGTGAACGCGTAGGTGACCTTGTTCTCGGCGGTACCGCCGACGATGACCAGCGAGCTGGCTTCCTCCACCCGATCCGACCCGCTCACCGAGACGTTCAGACTGTAGGGAACGAAGCCACCGACCGCACCCGGGTCGTACTCGGGAACCGGCCGCACGCTGACGTAGTACGTTCGGCCCGCTTCGACGGTTGTGTTCGCGACCGCGACGGTTTTCGATTCCATCCCCGTCTTCCGGGTCTCGTTGCTCCGGAACGGACCGTTTTCGGACGCATCACCGGCATAGTCGACGTCGTACGTCCGACTGACGCGTTCGCCGTTCCCATCGAGAATGTCGACGACGAGGTTCCCCTGATTGTCCGTCGGCAGGTCCCCGAGTTCGAGGGTGGCGGTGACCTCGCCGCCGGTAGTGGGTTCGACGGCGAAGCGATCGGTGTCGCCGCCCGTGATGGTCCCGTTGATCGGGCTGCCGTCGTCGATCGGGAGCGCACTATCGGCATCGTCGTTCGGCTCGAACGGGTCCGGGTCCGTGACCCCGATGCCGAAGTCGTACCAGTTACTGCCCTCGATACCGCCGCTCCCGTTGACCTTGAAGTAGTAGGTCCCGGTCTCCTCGAGCGTGGTTCCGGTCGTGAAGACGTCCCCGATCCCGGAGCCGGCCGTCGCGACGACTTCCCCACTCGGACCGTAGAGCGTTCCTTTCGCCGGCGTCATGTCGTAGCGCCCCGATGGGAGGCGAGCGGTCCCCTGCGAGTAGATGTTTATCGACTGGCCCGCCGTGGCGTCGAACGAGTAGAAATCCACGTCGGGGTCGGTGACGTTTCCCTCGTCCGCCGGCGTCTGGTTGATGCTACCGGTGATCGTCCCTCCGACGATCCCCTCGTTCCGTCCGGGGGTGAGGTCGAGCGGCGTCGCCGTCGAACGGTCGTCGTTGGGTTCGCTGTCGTTGGTCACGCCGTTCCAGTCGGTCTGTTGGGCGGCCACCGGCCTCAGTTCGTGACTCGGTGGCTGGTCGGGTCCGGCCGCCTGGACGACGCCACCGCCGTAGCCCGCGCTCGCGACCACCACGACCACCAGGGCAACCTGTAGACTTCGCCGCACGAAAACGCTCGGAATCCCCATTTCTCTCTCGTCGGTCACGTTATCCTGGCATAAGCTTTCAGGTCCGCCTTCGGCAGCCTGTCGCCGGCTCAGGGCAGATATCGAACCGAAACCACGCCCGCTTCCCCATCGCTCCGTACCTCCACACGATTTACGCCGAGTCGGGCCGCCCGGACCAGCGTCGCCTCGTCGTCGAGCACGTCGCTCACCGCGTCCGCGACCCGCTCTGGGGGTACCGTGAGCACGTGGATCTCGCCGACGCCGGCGCGTTCGCGGGTCGTCACGTCGCCCTCGTCCCCCTCGGCCGCGAGCTCGCGTTCTTGGCTCGTCGGCGGCTCCTCGCTCTCGCCGGTCGTCAGCGGTCGTCGCTCCTCGATATCCACGAGTTCCCACGTGACGCCGAGTTCGTCGCTCGCGACCGTGGCATCGAGCGCGTCGTTCGCGTCGAGGTCCGGGTTCTCGGCGAGCGTGTGGACCTGGCCGTCGTCGGCGTCCTTTAACACCGCCGACGCCGCGTCGGCGTGGGTCACGAGGAACGTGCTCTGCTTTTCCATGTGCGGACTCCGCGCTCCGTGGGATTGGGTCTTTCAGTTCGGGCTACCGGGCGAACCGGTGGGCGAGCCAGATCAGGACGGCGGCGAGGACCGGTGGGACCAACCCCGCGAGGCTCGGAAGCGCGTAGAGCACCTCGACGAGGGGCGCGAGCACGCCGGTCACGGCCTCCTGGTTCGCGACCGGCACCGCCACGACGAGGCCGACGTAGAGCGACGCGAGGAAGACGAACCCCGCGAACCCCAGCCAGGCGTCGTAGCGCTTTCGGTCGCCCACCCGGCGGTGCCGACGCGCGACGAAGAGCACGGGAGCGAGGAGCGGGCCGACGAGGAACAGCGCGACCACCATGTAGAACGCGCGCGAGAGCGTCAACGACCCGCCGCGCGCCCCCGCGGTCGCGCCGAACAGCGTGACGAGCGCGAGGGCCATGAAGACGGCCACGAGCACCGCCGCGAGCACCCCGACGACCGCGTAGCTCCTGAAGACCCGCGACCGGCTCGACCGAAACGCGTAGGGGATCGCGCCCAGCAGCCCGTCGTAGGTCTTCTCGCCCGCGTCCGATCGGGGGCTCCCGCCCGTACCACCGTCGGCCGCGTCGGCGTCGTCGCCCGCGTTCGCCTCGACCATGGTACGAGGGAGGGTCCCGAGCGATTAAACGCCGCGGTCGGCAGGGCTTTGTCGCCGGGGTCGTCACTCCCCCTATGAAGATCGATATCGGCAACGCGCTGGCCGACGTCGCCGAACCGGGGATCGCCCGTACGTCCCTCGATCGGCTCGACGAGCGCGTCGCGACCGCTCACGAGCGGATCGAGCGCGGCCGTCGGGACGACGAGTTCGGTTACGCGGCGCTGAACCTACCCGAGACCACGGACCCCGAGGCCATCACGGAAGCAGTCGAACCGGTCGCGGGGGCGGAGTACGTCCTCGTCGTCGGGATCGGCGGGAGCGCGCTCGGCGCGGCCACCCTCGCCGAGGCGCTCGGCGATTCTCGAATTCTCACCCTCGACAACGTCGACCCCCGCGAGGTCTCCGAGGTGCTCTCGCTGTTGCCGCTCGACGACACCGTAGTAAACGTGGTCTCGCGCTCGGGCACGACCGCGGAGACCCTCGCGAACTTCCTCGTGGCCCGCGCGGCCTTCGAGGAGGCCGGCGTCGACTGGACCGAGCGAACCGTCGTGACGACGGGTGACTCGGGCCCGCTCCGCGACCTCGCCGACGACCACGACCTCCCCGCGCTTCGCGTCCCCGATGGCGTGCCGGGGCGCTTCTCGGCACTCTCGACGGTGGGCCTCGTTCCGCTCGCGATCCGCGGCCACGATATCGCCCCGATCCTCGACGGCGCGCGGGACGCCGCCGATCTGTCCGATTCGCTCTACGAGACCCCCGGCTACGCCTACGGGGCCGTGGCGTACGCGCTCGACATGCGCGGCGCGGCGGTCAACGCCATGTTGCCCTACGCCGAATCGCTCGACTCCTTCGGGGAGTGGTTCGCCCAGCTCTGGGCCGAGAGTCTGGGAAAGGACGGTCTCGGCCAGCTCCCGGCGCGGGCGCTCGGCGCGACCGACCAGCACTCCCAGCTCCAGCGCTACCGGGCGGGGCCGTCGAACACTCTCGTGACCTTCGTCCGCCCGCGCGAGCGCATGTCGCTCCCGATCCCCGAGACCGACGTCGACGACCTCGCGTACCTCGGTGGCGTCGGGATGGACGACCTCATCGACGCCGAGTTCGAAGCCACCGAAGCCAGCCTCGCGGCGGCGAACCGCCCCTCGGTTCGGGTCGAAATCGACCGAGTGGACGGTCGTGGAATCGGCGAGCTCCTCTACACGATGGAGGTCGCGTGCGTGCTCGCGGGCGAACTCTACGGGGTCGAGACGTTCACCCAGCCCGCGGTCGAGTGGGGCAAGAACGCGACTCGTGGCCTCATCGGCGAGTCGAACGAGGAGTCGGCGGCGGTCGCGGAGAAGACACGACTCCTCGTGGAGTGACCAAAGGAGCTATTCGGCGCGGCCACCGAGCCTCACAGAACGGATGGCGGCAGAACACACCGACGGCAGCCGATCCGACCCCCTTCGCTACCTCTCGGCGGTCACGATCGCGTTCGGGCTCGTCGTGGCCGGCTTCCTCGTCGCGAACCTCATCGTCGTCCCGCTGTTGCCCGTGCTCTCGGCCTTCGACCTCTCGATCCGGAGCACGCCGGGCTACGTCGGGTCGACGCTCCTCCAAAACGTCGGGTTCGCCGTGGTCGTGCTCGCCTACATGCGCTACGCCGACCTCCCCGACCTCTTCGACGTCCGGTGGCCCTCGCTCTCGCGTCCCCGACGCCTCCTCCGCGACCTCGGGTGGGTACTGGTTGGCTTCGTCCTGCTGGTGGCCGCCTCACAGGCCGTCTCGATCTTCCTCCAGGGCATCGGCCTCGCACCCGGTACGAACCGGATCGTGAGCGCGGTCAGGGCGGACCCGACGCTCGCGCTCTACCTCATCGCGCTCTCCTTCCTCGCGACCGGCCCCGGCGAGGAGATCCTGTTCCGCGGCGGGGCGCAGGGGATCCTCCGGCGGGTGTTCTCGCCCGTCCCGGCGGTCCTGCTTTCGAGCGCCCTCTTCGGGCTCGCCCACGCCACCGCCACGATCGCCTCCTCGGGTCTCGCGGGTGCCGGCGGCTACGTGGTCTCGACCTTCCTGCTCGGGCTCATTCTGGGTGGACTCTACGAGTACACCGACAACCTGCTGGTTCCCGCCCTCATCCATGGAGCCTACAACGCGGTCACGTTCGCCCAGCTCTACGCGCTAGAGGCCCTCTCCTTTCACCCCTATTTCTGAGTTCGCCGCGAACCCTACGAGGGGTTCTTCCGCGCGAGCCCGCTGCCGCAGATCGGACAGCGGTCCTTCCGTTCGTCGAACGTTCGGCCACAGCCCTGACACTGGAACTCCCACTCGCGGGCCTCCGTGATGCCCTCCTGGGCGATGAACTCGACACGAATATCGAGCCGGTCGGCGACGTTCTGCATCGCGTAGTCGTCGGTGACCAACGTCGCGTCGAGTTCGAACGCCGCCGCGACGAGTTTGATGTCCGTCTCCGAGAGTTCGTCGGCGTCGCCGCTCTCGCGCGCGGCGCGCTCGACCCGGCCCACCACGGCCTCCTCGGGCACGTGGATGTACATCCCCGCGCCTTCGAGCGCGTCGTAGCGATAGGAATGCTCGCCTTCGAGCTCCATCCCCACCTCCGGCACCGTCGCGATGTCGTCCCCCGCGTCGTACTCGTTGATGAACGCCGACGAGTCGAGTATTTCCATCACCGGTCGACGACGATGTGGTCTTTGACCGCCTGCACGCTTCGGATCGGGACGGCGTATCGGCCCTCGTCGTCGCGTTCGATCTCGACCTGGTCCATCGTCTCGCCCCGCGGCGTGATGATGAGGTTCGCGAGTTCGCCGGTCTCGATGTTCATCGTCACCGTCGAGAGCGTGCCGAGCTCGGTCCCGTCGGACCCGATCACGGCCTTGTCGATCAGGTTCCGCGCGAGTACGTCTGGCATACCCGTCATACCGAAGGCCGGCATTATAAACACCACGGAGAGCGGGGCGACCGAAACGGGTCACTGACCCGTTGGACGGACACGACGACGTGTTTAACTGGCGTGGCCCGTTCCCCTCAACTACGACTTTCTCGGGTGAATGCCATGTCCGAAACACACACCAACGCGGACGCCGCCGGCGACACGGCGGCGTCCCTCCGAACCCCGATCGTCGCGGTCCTCGGCCACGTCGACCACGGCAAAACCACGCTCCTCGACAAGATCCGCGGCTCGGCGGTCACCGACGGCGAGGCGGGCGCGATCACCCAGCACATCGGCGCGACCGCCGTACCGCTCGAAACCGTCTCCGAGCTAGCCGGCAGTCTCGTCGACCCCGACGACTTCGACCTCCCCGGTCTGCTGTTCATCGACACGCCCGGCCACCACTCCTTCTCGACCCTCCGGTCTCGGGGGGGTGCGCTCGCCGACATCGCGATCCTCGTCGTGGACGTCAACGACGGATTCCAGCCCCAGACCATCGAGGCCCTCGACATCCTCCAGCGCACCGAGACCCCGTTCGTGGTCGCGGCGAACAAGATCGATACTGTGGCCGGTTGGAACCCCCAGCCCGATAGCCCGATCCAGCAGAGCTACGACGCCCAGACCGACCGCGCCCGCTCGCGGCTCGACGAGAACCTCTACGAGGTCATCGGCGAGCTCTCCGACCACGACTTCTCGGCGGACATGTACTGGCGGGTCCAGAACTTCGCCAACAACGTCGGCGTCGTGCCGACGAGCGCCGAGACGGGCGAGGGCGTCCCCGACGTTCTCACCGTTCTGATGGGCCTCTCCCAGCGCTACCTCAAGGACGAGATGGCGATCGACGTCGACGGACCGGGGGCGGGCACGGTGCTCGAAGTCAAGGACCAGAAGGGGTTCGGCACCGCGATCGACGTGGTGCTCTACGACGGAACGGTGAGATCCGACGACACCATCGTGGTGGGCGCGTCGGGCGACCCGATCGTGACCGACGTCCGGGCGCTGCTCCAGCCCCGGCCGCTTGCCGAGATCCGAACCGAGAGCCGCTTCGAGCAGGTCGATGCGGTGAGCGCGGCGGCGGGGCTCAAGATCGCCGCACCGGAGCTCGACAGCGCGATGGCGGGGGCCCCGGTACGAGTGGTCCGCGACCAGCCTCTCGACGACGTCGTGGCGGCAGTCGAGGAGGAGCTCGCCGCCATCGGTGTCACCACCCAGGAGGAGGGGGTCGTGGTGAAAGCCGACACCCTCGGAAGCCTCGAAGCCGTCGCCGATGCCCTCGAAGAGGCCGAGATTCCTATCGTCCGTGCGGAGGTCGGCGCGGTCGCACCCCGCGACGTCACGGTGGCGAGCACCGCCGACGAGGAGAAACACGAGACGGTGCTCGCCTTCTCGGTCGACGTGCTCGACAACGCCGCCGAACAGGCCGACGAGAGCGGCGTCCGGATCTTCGAGAGCGACGTGATCTATCGCCTCGTCGAGGAGTACGACGAGTTCGTCACCGAACGCGAGCGGAGCCAGCAGGACGCCATCCTCGAGAACATCTCGCGGCCCGCACGCTTCCAGCTCCTCCCCGACCACACCTTCCGGCAGAACGACCCGGCGGTGGTCGGCGTCGAGATCCTGACCGGGACCATGAAACGCAACGCGCGCGTCGTCGACTTCTCCGGGGCGGAGCCGAAACGCATCGGCGAGGTCAACGGCATCCAGGACCAGGGCGAGGACGTCGACCAGGCCCGCAAGGGCGACCGCGTGAGCGTCGCCATCGACGGCCCCACCGTCGGCCGACAGATCGAGGAAGGCGACGAGCTCTGGGTCGAGCTCCCCGAGAAGCACGCGAAGGTCCTCGAACAGGAGCTCACGGAGGACATCCCGGCCGACGAGGCCGACGCCCTCCGGATGTACCTCGACAAACACCGTCGGCGCGACCCCTTCTGGGGGAAGTGACGGCTCACACGCAGTAATAATATTTAATTAGCCGGCGTTCGTTGGCCGAGACACGATGACCCCTCTTCCGCTCCCCGCGACCGCGGAATCGGTCGTCGAGACGGTCGACGAGCGCCGCCCGACGGTCGCCCCGGCGGATCTCGTCCTGCTCGCGCTCCCCGCCCTCCTCATCGCGGGATTCGCCGGCGGCGTGGCCTCCCCGCTGGCGGTCCCGACGGGCCTCGCCGCGGGCACGATTCCCGCGCTCGCGACGCTCGGCTACGTGCTGTTCTACGACCCGCCGACCGCGGTCTCGGGTTGACCAATAGGCTGCACTGCGAGAACAATCCAAAAATCCAGATACTTACGGAGTCATCCGTGGCTCTCATGAACTACTCATTGATCTTGTCAGCAAAAGAACAGTGGAGCAGGAATCGAACCTGCTGCCCTGTACGGGCGCGACCACGCCCTCTGCCCGCAGAGGGATTCGAACCCTCGATCTCCCCTAAGTCAGAGGGGCGCCTTGTCCCCTTGGCCATACGGGGGGTACACCTACTAGTATGTCATCTTCGTAAATGTGTTTCGTTACCGATCATATTTCATGAAGTAGTAAGGTAACCCTCGTGAGCTCTCTTCTGTCCTTGAGAGAACGCTTTGCTTAGTGTTGAAGTCGCTATCGCGCGACCGGAGCGATGGCGTCCGAGACGGCCTGTTTCACCTGGAGCGCGGCGCTCGCGGCGAGCCCGCGCGCGACCTCGTCGCGGTCGTCGTCGTCGAGTCCCTCTTCGAGATCGCTGTCGGCCGGGAGCCCCGCGCTGACGGCGTGGCCGATGGGGGGCTGGACCGCGACGGTGCCCTCGGGGCCGTCGCTCCCGGCGACGATCTGTGCGCCGACGACGTACTCGTCGGGGAGGTACTCCCGGGTGCGGGCGACCACGGTGTCGAGACCCGCCTGGAGCGTCCGGCGTTGCTCGGGCGAGAGCTCCGGCACGTCGGCGTTCGCGCGCCGTCCGGGGTCGGTGTCGGTCGGTTGTCCCGCATATGGCGTGTTGCCGGTCATGAGAAGAACGCCCTCCCTATTCGTCACGGCCTCAAAAACCCCCCGACTACAGGATCGGCTCGCTCTCGCCGTAGATCCCCACTACCACCGCGGTGGCGAACGCGTCCGAACGATGCGGGTCGAGGTCCGTCGCGACGTCGGCGGTCACCACGCGCTCGTCGACGAACGACCACTCCCGGAGGTCCCGGCCCGCCGACAGCCCCTCGGTGACGCGCTCGCGAACCGCTTCGAGGTTAGATCCCGAGGCTTCGTAGAACAGCCCGCGCCCCGTCGCGTCGCGCGTCCAGCCCAGCCCCGCGGACGCGCCGACGTGGGTTCCCGGGTCGTCACCCTCGATCTCGGTCGTCGCCCGTGCCTCCACGACGGTGAGGCGGTTCCCCGCCGGTCCGAGGTCGGGCGCGGTGTCGAGTACTTCGATCCGACTCTCGGCGGGGATCACCGACGAAACTCGAACCAGGTTGTAGTTGTGGACGCCCGCGTCGGCGAGCGCGGCGTCGTAGGCGGCGAGTGCGGTCGGGCCGGTGCCGGTGCCCGAGACGACTCTGATGGAACGCATGTGGGATGGTCGGCGAAGGAGGTCGATGTGGGTTGCGATCTCGGCGGTACCGGGTTCAGTTGAACGCGATCGGCGTGCCGGGCGATTCGTCCTCGGTGACCTTCTCGAAGGCCTCCTCGAAGTCGGCCATCCGGACCTCGGTGCGCTCGTCGCGGATCGCGAACATCCCGGCCTCGGTCGTGAGGCTCTCGATCTCCGCGCCGCTGAACTCCTCGGCCATCTCGGCGAGCTCCTCGAAGTCCACGTCGTCGGCGAGGTTCATGCCGCGGGTGTGGATCGCGAAGATCTGCTCGCGACCCTCGATGTCGGGTTTCGGGACCTCGATGAGGCGGTCGAACCGACCGGGGCGGAGGATCGCGCGGTCGAGCATGTCGTAGCGGTTGGTCGCGGCGATGATCGAGACGTCGCCGCGCTCCTCGAAGCCGTCCATCTCGCTGAGGAGCTGCATCATCGTGCGCTGGACCTCGGCGTCGCCGGAGGTCTTCGAGTCCGTTCGCTTGGCGGCGACGGCGTCGATCTCGTCGATGAAGATGACCGCTGGTTCGTGCTCGCTCGCCAGCTCGAAGAGGTCGCGGACGAGGCGTGCGCCCTCGCCGATGAACTTCCTGACCAGCTCGGAGCCGGCCATCTTGATGAAAGTCGCGTCGGTCTCGTTGGCGACGGCCTTGGCGAGCATCGTCTTGCCCGTGCCGGGCGGGCCGTGGAGCAGGACGCCCGTCGGCGGTTCGATCCCGACGATGTCGAAGCGCTCGGGGTCGACCAGCGGCATCTCGACGGCCTCACGCACCTCGCGGACCTGGTCGTCGATCCCGCCGATGTCGGCGTACGTAACCGTCGGGCGTTCCTCGACCTCCATCGCCTGTGCGCGGGCGTCGGTCTCGGCCGAGAGGGTGCGCTGGACGCTGAAGGAGTCGTTGACGGCCACCCGGTCGCCGTTGTCGATATCCTCGCGGAGCGCGGGCGCGACGTCGGTGAGCACCTCCTGGTTGTTGCCGTGCTGGCGGACGATCGCGCCGTCGTCGGTGAGCTCCTCGATCGTGGCGACGTAGAGCGAGGAGGTCTTGAGCGCCTCGTTCTCCTCCTGGAGCTGCTCGGCCTCCTCGGCGAGCTCCTCGCGGTTCTCGCGGGCCTCGTCGAGGCGGGCGGCGAGTTCGTCGTGGACCGCCGTCACGTCCTCCAAATGTTCGGCCAGCGCTGCCACTCGTTCCTCGCCGGTGAGCTCCGGGTCGAGGTTCAGCCGCGGCCGGTCGGGAAGGGAGGGACTGTGTGACATTCGATGTCCGCCGTAGGCTCCGGTCGTTAAAAGTGGTTTTGGTCGGGGCGACTACGTCAGATCCGCGAACTCGTCGAGCGCCTCGTCGTAGGCGCTGAAGGCCGCCTCGATGGGGTCGGCGGTCGTCATGTCGACGCCCGCCCCCCGGAGGAGTTCGATCGGGTAGCCGTGCGAGCCCGACGCGAGGAACTCGCGGTAGGGCTCCGCCGCGTCCTCGCCCTCCTCGCGGATGCCCTCGGCGAGCGCGACCGCCGCCGAGATCCCGGTCGCGTACTGGTAGACGTAGAACGCCCGGTAGAAGTGGGGGATCCGCATCCACTCGCGCGCGATCCGGTCGTCCACGACGGCGGGCTCGTAGAACTCTTCCTTCAACTCGCCGTAGATCGAATCCAGCCGGTCGGGCGTGAGCGCCTCGCCCGCCTCCGAGAGCTCGTGGGTCTTCAACTCGAACTCCGCGAACATCGTCTGGCGGGCCAGCGTCGACCGGAACCGTTCGAGGTACTCGTTGAGGACGTGTCGTCTGAACTGTTCGTCCTCGACGGTGTCGAGGAGATGGTGGGTGAGGAGCGCCTCGTTGACCGTGGAAGCGACCTCGGCGACGAAGATCTCGTAGCTCCCGTAGACGTAGGGCTGGGCCTCGCTCGCGAGCTCGGAGTGCATCGAGTGGCCGAGCTCGTGGGCGAGGGTGTACATCGACCCGATCTCGTCCTGGTAGTTCATCAGAATGTACGGCTGTGAGTCGTAGGTCCCGCCGGAGTACGCGCCCGAACTCTTCCCCTTGTTCTCGTAGACGTCGACCCACCGCGAGTCGAGGCCCTCCACGACGCGTTCCTGGTACTCCTCGCCGAGCGGTGCGAGCGCCTCGACCACGTGGTCCTTGGCCTCCTCGTAGGTGACCTCCGGGCTCTCGGAGTCGACCATCGGCATGTAGAGGTCCCACATCCGCAGCTCGTCGACCCCGAGGCTCTCGCGTTTCAGGTCCGCGTGGCGGTGGAGCACGTCGAGGTTGTCGTGGACGGTGTCCACGAGGGTGTCGTAGACCTCGGTCGGGATGTTCGCGCCGTCGAGCGCCGCCTCGCGTGCGGTGTCGTAGTGACGCGCGTTCGCGAGCTTGACGTCCGCCTTCACGCTGTTGCGGTGGGCCGTCCCGACCGAGTTTCGTACCGTCTCCCACTCGTCGTAGAACCGCTCGTGGACCTCCCGCCGGAACTCGCGGTCGGGGTTCTTCTGGAGGGTCGTGAAGTTGCTCAGCGAGATCTCGACCGCGTCACCGTCGGAGTCTTCAACCGTGGGGAACTCCATGTCGGCGTTCGTGAGCATGTCGTAGACCTCGCTCGCCGCGCCCGTGACCTCCCCGAGGTCGGCCAGCAGCGCCTCGATCTCCGCCGAGCGGGTGTGGGGTTTCATCCGGAGCACGTCGTCGAAGTAGTGGTCGTACGCCGCCAACTCGGGAACCTCCTCGGCCATCGCGTCGAGTTCCTCGCGGTCACAGCCCTGGAGTGCGGGTTCGATGAAGCTCGCCGCGCTGGAGGCGTCGGCGGCGAGCGACTGCGAGCGGGCCGTGAGCGCTTGGTACTCCTGGTCCCTCGTGTCCTCGTCGCGGCGCATCCGGGCGTAGGAGGCGACGTTCGCGAGCTTCCGGAAGAGCTCCTCGCGGGTTTCGAGCGTCGCGAGCAGGGTCTCGCCGTCCTCAGTCACGCGCCCCTCGTAGGCTTCGAGGTCGGTGAGGGACTCCTCGACGTCGGCGTAGGCTTCCTCCCAGTCCTCGTCGGTCGCATAGAGGCTCTCCAGATCCCAGGTGTACTCGGTGTCTATCTCGCTTCGTTCGGGAACCGAACTCATGGGTCGAGTTCGGTCGTACCCGAAGTAAGCCTTCTCACATCGGAACCCGGACACCGTGCCGACGTACGGAGCGACAGTTCTTACCTCCCGGGCCACGATCGTTCAGCATGGCAACGACTGACGTGCAGACGTTCACCACCTCCCTCGCCGACCTCGACGTCTCGGTGAGCCGAACCGACGCCGCGACCGCTCCGGCCGCGATCGACGAGGCGGCCGTCGACCCCGCGATCGGTGCCGCGCTCGACATCGAGGGTATCTCGCTGGCCGACACCGCCGTCGAGACGGAGCTGACACCCCGAGGGCTCCACGAGGCCGAGACCGGCGTCACCAGGGCCGACCGCGCGGTCGCCGCCTACGGCTCCCTCCTGATCCGCTCGGACGATGGGGGGACCGAACCCCTGAGCCTCTACCCGCCGAACCACGTCGCCGTCCTGCGCGCGAGCGACGTGTGCGACGACGTCGAAGCCTCCGTCGACCGGCTCGACGAGATCTTCGGTTCCGGAGGATCGGCGGTCCTCGCCACCGGCGCGAGTTCGACGGGTGACATGGGCGCGCTCGTCGAGGGCGTCCACGGCCCGAAACACGTCCACGTCGTCCTCGTGGAGGACCGATGAGCTCCCAGCGCGCCCGCCGCCGGAAGGCCGAGCGGATCCGCGGGCTGATGGAGACCGAGGGCCCCATCATCAACGAGAACGTCTCGCGGATGAACCGCGACCGCTACGCCGCCGCCGAGCGCTTCGACGAGTACGAGGCCCTCCGCGACGAGGCCCGCGGGATCAAGGAGGACGCCATCGCCGACCTCCCCGCGCTCCTCGACACCCTCCGCGAGAGCGTCGAGGCGAACGGCGGCCACCTCTATCTCGCCGACGATGCCGCCGACGCTAATCGATATATCACGAGTGTCGCCGAGTCCGAGAACGCCGACTCGCTGGTGAAGTCGAAGTCGATGACCACCGAGGAGATCGAGGTCAACGAGGCGCTCGAAGGGGTAGGAGTGGACGTCTGGGAGACCGACCTCGGGGAGTTCGTGCTCCAGGTCGCCGACGAGTCCCCCTCGCACATCGTCGGCCCCTCGCTCCACAAGTCCCGCGAGGAGATCGCGACGCTGTTCAACGCGGTCTTCGAGCCCGAGGAGCCGCTCGAAACCGCCGACGAGCTCACCGAGTTCGCCCGGGACTACCTCGGCGACCGTATCCGGCACGCCGACATCGGGATGACCGGCGCGAACTTCGTGCTCGCGGACTCGGGCACCATCACGCTGGTCACGAACGAGGGCAACGCGCGAAAGAGCGCCGTCACCCCGAACACTCACATCGCCGTGACGGGTGTCGAGAAGGTCATTCCTGGTGCTGCGGAACTCCAGCCGTTCGTCGACCTGATCTCCAAAAGCGCCACGGGCCAGGACATCTCCCAGTACGTCTCGATGCTGACCCCGCCCGTGGAGACCCCTACCATCGACTTCGACCGGCCCGATGACCCGCTCGGGAGCGGCGATGGCGAGCGCGACTTTCATCTCGTCCTGATCGACAACGGCCGGCTCGACATGCGCGACGACGACCAGCTCCGTGAGACGCTCTACTGTATCCGGTGTGGCGCGTGCGCGAACTCCTGCGCTAACTTCCAGCACGTCGGCGGCCACGCTTTTGGAGGGGATACCTACACGGGGGGCATCGCCACCGGCTGGGAGGCCGGCATCGGCGGCGAGGAGGCCGCGGCGGACTTCAACGACCTCTGTACCGGCTGTTCGCGCTGTGTCAACGCCTGCCCAGTCAAGATCGACATCCCGTGGATCAATACCGTCGTCCGGGACCGGCTGAACGCCGACGCCACGCCCTCCGAGTTCGAGTTCCTGGTGGAGGGGCTGACCCCCGACGCGGAGGGGAGCGTCGACATCCAGAAGCGGTTCTTCGGGAACTTCGAGACACTCGCCAAGGTGGGCAGCGCGACCGCGCCGCTCTCGAACTGGGTGACCTCGTTCGGGCCCGCGAGGAAGGCGATGGACCGATTCCTAGGGGTGGCACCCGAGCGCGACCTGCCAACCTTCCGCCGGGAGACGCTCGTCGACTGGTTCGAATCCCGGCGACCGCGCGCGCCGAACGCCACGGCGGAGCGGTCGGTGGTGCTCTATCCCGACGTCTACACCAACTACGTGCTCGTCGAGCGCGGGAAGGCCGCCGTCCGCACCCTCGAAGCCCTCGGGGTCCACGTCGAACTCGCGTCTCCTCTCGAAAGCGGCCGTGCGCCGCTCTCCCAGGGGATGATCGCGACCGCCACCGACCACGCCGAGGCGCTGACCGCGGAGCTCGACCCCTACCTCGACGCCGGTTTCGACGTCGTCGCCATCGAGCCCTCGGACCTCGCGATGTTCCGGCGCGAGTACGAGAAGCTCGTGCCCGACGAGTACGACCGAATCTCGGCGAACAGCTACGACGTTCTCGAATACGTCTACGGTCTCCTCGAAAACGGCACGAGCGGGGACGCCCTCGCCACGCCCACGACACCGGTGGCCTACCACAGCCACTGCCAGCAGCGCACCCTCGGGCTCGAAACCTACACCGAGGCGGTGCTCGACGAGCTCGGCTTCGACGTCGAGACCTCCGAGGTCGAGTGCTGCGGGATGGCGGGAAGTTTCGGCTACAAATCGGAGTACTACGACCTCTCGATGGACGTCGGGCGCGAGCTCGAAGGCGCGTTCGACGACCCGAACCGCCAGCTCGTCGCCAGCGGCACCTCGTGTACCGAACAGCTCGGGGCGGTGTTCGAGGACGGCGTGGTCCATCCGGTCGAACTCATCGCACCCGACGGTTCCTGAGGGGCGGAATCGTGACGGGCTGTCGAGTTCAGACCGCCTCAACCCGTTCGAAGAGGTACGCGCCGAGCGAGACCATGACCGCCGAGGAGACCACGAGCGCACCGAAATCCACGACCAGCGGGTACGACGACACCCCGACCAGCGCGCCGCGGAGCCCGTCGACGCCGTAGGTCAGCGGGTTGACCATCGCGACGTACTGGACGACCCGCGGGAGCCCGGAGAGGGGATAGATCGCCCCCGAGAGGAAGAAGAGGGGGAAGACGACGAACTGAACGATGAGGCCGAACCCCTCGCTGTCGGAGAACTGCGAGGCGAGCACGATCCCGAACCCGACGAACGTGAGGGCGATCAGCACCAGAAACACCGCCGCGAGCGGGACCGAGAGCCAGCCCGCGACCTCGAACCCGAGCGGTATCGACACCACGAGGATCAGCGCGGCCTGGACGATCGCGGTGGTCGAGCCGCCCGCGGTGCGTCCCAACACGATCGAGGTCCGGCTGACCGGCGCGACGAGGATCTCCTTCAGAAAACCCACGTCCTGGTCCGAGAGGATCGCGAGGCCCGCGAACGAGGCCCCGAACAGCATCGAGAAACCGAGGATCCCCGGTACCAAGTACTCGATGTAGTCGACACCCGCCGGGAGACCGGGGATCGCCGCGCCGTCGAGACCGAACCCCAGAAAGACGAGGAACAACAGCGGCATCGCGAGCGAACCCACGATCCGCGAGGGGGTTCTGAGGAACCGCTTGACGTCCCGGAGCCAGAGCCCGTAGACCCCGAGGGGGTCGACCAGCCTCATTCGCCCGCTCCCGCGACCGCCGTCCGTCGGTCGTCGCCCGACGCGTCGGCGGTTTCGTCACCCGTCCTGCCGCCGGCCTCGCGCTCGGCGATCGTGCTCCCCGTGAGCGAGAGGAAGACGTTTTCGAGGCTGGGTTTCCTGAGGTCGACCGACGTGATCGTCGCGCCCGCGTCGTCGGCGAGGCGAACGAGGTCGACGATCCGGGTCTCGCCGTGAGCGAGCGTGACGTCGACGCCGTCGTCGGTCGTGGCGTACTCCCGGACCCAAGTCCGGTCATCGAGTCGGTCGCGGAACGTCGTCGACGTCCCCTCGATACCGAGCGCGACGACGTCGCCACCCAGCCCGTCCCGCAGGTTCTCGGGTGTATCCAGCGCCACGAGGCTCCCTTCGTCGAAGATCCCCACGCGGTCGCACAGGGTGTCGGCCTCCTCCATGTAGTGGGTGGTGAGCACGATCGTCACGCCCGACTCCTCGTTCATCCGACGGATGTACTCCCACGTGTCCCGCCGGGTGCGGGCGTCGAGCCCGACGGTGGGTTCGTCGAGGAACAGGACGGCGGGTTCGTGGAGCAACCCGCGACCGATCTCGAGGCGGCGCTGCATCCCGCCCGAGTACTCGCCGACCGGTCGGTCCCCTTCCTCAACGAGGTCCACGAGATCGAGCACCTCGGGGATCCGCGCGTCGCGTTCGGCCTTTCGCTGGCCGTACAGCCTGGCGTGAAACGCGAGGTTCTCCGCGCCCGTGAGCTCCTCGTCGAGCGCGGGTTCCTGAAAGACGATCCCCAGGCTGTCCCGCACCGCGCCGGTCTCCGTCCCGATGTCGTGACCGTTGACGCGCGCGGTTCCGGACGTGGGTCCGAGCAGCGTCACCAGCATGTTGATCAGGGTGGACTTCCCCGCGCCGTTGGGCCCGATCAGCCCGAACAGTTCGCCCTCGGCCACCGAGAACGAGAGGTCGTCGACCGCCGTGACCGACCCGAACTCCTTGGTGAGTCCGTCGATACGTATCGCGTCCATCGTTGCCGTTAACTGAACGGTCAGTCTCCATAAGCCCTCCGCCGACCCACGAACCCGGACAGCGACTCGGTGAGCGAAAGATTGATTCGTAACTAACTGTTCAGTCAACGTGATGGAAACCCGTTCGAAGAAGCGGCCGTGGCTCGCGGCGGTCCTCGGGGCGGCGGTGCCCGCGCTCGGCCACGTCTACCTCCGGCGCTGGCTCCGTGCGCTCGGCTGGATCGGGCTGACCCTGCTCTCGACCGCGTTCGTCCCCGATGCGACGCTCGACGCGCTGCTGTCGGGCGGTTCGTTCGCGTGGCTCGACGCTTTACCTCTCCTCGTCGTGAGCGCGCTCAGCGTGTTCGACGCCTACCGGGTCGCGGTCGTCGATAACTACCTGCTTCAGCTCAGAACCGACGCTGCCGGCGGCGAGATGACGGTCTGTCCCGAGTGCGGGCGGGACGTCGACGACGACCTCGCGTTCTGTCGGTGGTGTGCCGAACCCCTCGACGAGCCGGGTTCCGGGCCGACCCGGTGAAGGAAAACCCTTTTCGACACTGAACGGCTATTCAGTATCCATGGCCGCAGACGGCGACGTCGACCAACGCTCGGAGACCCAGCGCGCTATCGTGGAGGCGACCTACGCCGCGCTCCAGACGCACGGGTACGCGGACCTCACGATCCAGGCGATCGCCGACGAGTTCGAGAAGAGCAAGTCGTTGCTCTACTACCACTACGACACCAAGGACGGCCTCCTGATCGACGTGCTGAAGGACGGCCTCGACCGGTTCGCGACGAGGAACGCGGTCGATCCGGACGCCACCCCACGCGAACAGCTCGAAACGTTCCTCGACCGGTCCCTGCCCGCGAGGCTCGACGACGAGACGCGCGCGTTCCGGCTCACCATCTTCGAACTCCGCTCGCAGGCCCCGATGAACGAGGCCTACCGCGAGCAGTTCGCCCGCGCCGACCGACTGCTCCACGAGACCCTCGTCGAGATCCTCGAACGCGGTATCGAGACCGGCGACTTCCGCGACGTCGACCCGGCGTACACCACCGACCTCCTCCTCTCGCTCACCGAGGGTGGCATGACGCGCCACCTCGTGACGTCGGACGACGCGAGGGTGGCAACTCGCGACACCCTCGACACCTACGTCGAATCGACCCTCCTCGCGGACTGAGCCCGCCGGTTCTCGCGACCGCAACGCACCTCCCGTTCGGACACGCACGGTCGCCATGGCTCCCGACGATATCGACGCCACGCTCGGGGCGGCGTGGCACGACGACTCCCCGTGGGACCTCCTCACCCGACTCTGTGCGTTCGACGACCGCCTCGGCGGCGGTCCCGGCGAGCGCCACGCCGCCGACCTCGTGGCGGACGAACTCGACTCGCTCAGCCTCGACCCTCGAATCGAACCATTCGGGATGCAGCGCTGGACTCGGGGACACACCGCATTCTCCGTTCACCCCTCCGACGAGCGCTCCCGTGAGTTCGAGGCGGTCGCGCTCCCGTACTCGCCCGCCGCCGACCTCCGCGCCCCGCTCGTCGACGTGGGCCACGGCACCCCCGCCGAGGTCGAGGCGGCCGCCGTCGAGGGGGCGATCGCCGTCGCGAGCACCGACTCGCCGGCGGGCGAGCGCCACACCCACCGCATGGAGAAGTTGGGCCACGCCGTGGCGGCCGGTGCGCGAGGGTTCGTCTTCCACAACCACGTTCGCGGCCAGCTCCCGCCCACCGGCGCGCTCCAGTTCGGCCACGAGGCACCGATCCCCGGTGTCGGGGTGAGTCACGAGACCGGCGCGTGGCTCCGAGAGTACGCGGCCGAGGACGAGGAAGCCAGCCTGCGGGTCGACGCGACCACCGACGACGGCGAGAGTCGGAACGTGGTGGCCAAGCTCGGCCCCGAGTCGGACGCGGAAGTACTCGTGCTCGCCCACTACGACTCACACGACGTCGGTGAGGGGGCGCTCGACAACGGCTGTGGCGTCGCGGTCGCGCTCGCCGCGACGCGCCTGCTCACCGAATTCGACCTCGACTCGCAAGTGCAGGTCGCGGCGGTGGGCTGTGAGGAACTCGGGCTGCTCGGGAGCGCGGCGCTCGCCGACTCCCTCGACCTCGATCGGGTGAAGGCGGTCGTCAACGTCGATGGCGCGGGCCGGTTCCGGAACCTCCGGGCGCTCACCCACACCTCGGAAGCGATGACGGCCGTGGCGGAGCGCGTCGCCGAGGAGAGCGGCCAGCCCATCGCCACGGCCGAGGGGCCACACCCCTACAGCGACCACTGGCCGTTTCTCAGACGGGGGATCCCGGCGCTCCAGCTCCACAGTCGGACACCGGGTGGCGGTGGGGAGTGGGACCGTGGGTTCACCCACACCCGCGCCGACACCCGCGACAAGGTCGACCCCCGAAACCTCCGGACGCACGCCATGCTCACCGCGCTCCTCGTTCGCGACCTTTCAACTACTGACCCCGACCGGGTCGACACCGACGCCCTTCGGGAGACGCTTCGCGAGGCGGGAGCCGAACCCGGGATGCGCGCGGCCGAGGTCTGGCCCCCCGACTGGGACTAGCCGATCCGGCCGCCGACCTCGCCCGCGGCCCGCGCGGCGGTCGCGGCCGCGACCCGCTTTCCCTCGAAGACTTGACGCGCGCTCGCCGCGGCCGCCTCGTCGACCTCGAAGTCGAGCTCGGGATATTCGACGTCCGTGAGAATCAGCCCTTCCGCGGGGGCAGGCCCCACTCCCTCGGGTCCGTCGAGCGGTTCGGGAGCGAGCACCCGGTCGATCGTTTCGACCGACGCTGCACCCACCGCCACCCCCCGCACGAGCGTGCCGACCCGTCGAACGAGGTTCCGCGAGAAGCCGCCCGCCCGCACGGTCAGCACCAGGAACTCGCCGTCGGGCTCCACCCGAACGTCGAGCGCCCGGACGGTGTTCCGATCGTCGGTCGTGAGGTTGTGGAAGTCGTGTTCGCCGGCGAGCTGGCTGCACGCCTCGCGGGCCCGGCCGACCTCGGCGGCGGGCGCGTGGAGGTGATAGGTGTAGGTCCGCGAGACCGCGTCGTGGGTGGCGTGGAACCCAGGCGAAACGTCGGTGTGCGCCCACGCCCGAACCGACTCGGGGAGCTCGCTGTTCAGCGCCCGGGGCACGAGCCAATCGGGAACGTCGAACGCGACGGTCTGGGCGACCGCCGACACTCGACGGTCGGTGCGGCCCGCGGCGGCGTAGCCCGACGGCTTGTCGGCGGCCGCGTCGAGCACACCGAGGTCACCCAGCGCGTCGAACAGTGCCCCTTCGACCGTCGGGACCGTCGGCTGGCGCTGGAACCCGTGGTAGGGCCGGCCGTCGTAGGCAACCCGAAACGCGCGCATAGCGGTGAATCGACGGCGGAGGACTTCGGTGTGTCGACCGCCGGGTTCGAAGCGTTGATAGTCGACCGACCGGTAGCCTCCGCTGACTATATGGTCCAACCAACGGGTGGAGAACCGAGACCGTCGTCCCGCGGGGACGGGCGGTCGAGACGGCGGCGAAGGGACCCGGACCGGCAGTGAATACGATACAGGAATACATCGGCGTCAACCGCGAGGTGCTCGCGCTCGCCATCGCCCGGATGGCCGACTCGGTCGGCAATTCGTTTCTGATCGTCGTCCTCCCGCTCTACGTCTCGAGCGGCATCATCACGGGCGGGACGGGTGGCCTTGGGGTCTCGCTGATCACCGGGATCATCCTCGCGGCCTTCGGCTTCTTCAACAGCGCGCTCCAGCCGTTCGCCGGCCGTATCTCGGACCGCCTCGGCAAGCGAAAGGTGTTCGTGCTGTTCGGCCTCGCCGTGCTCGGGGTCGCGAACTTCACGTACTCCCTCGTATCGAGCTACTGGGCGCTGCTCGCCATCCGGGCGGCCCAGGGGATCGGCGTCGCGTTCACCATCGTCGCGACGATCGCCCTGGTGAACGAACTCGCCGACGATTCGAGCCGTGGTGGCAACATGGGGACGTTCAACACCTTCAGACTCCTGGGATTCGGGGCCGGCCCGATCTTCGCCGGCGCGGTCGTCTCCGGGTTCGGTTCCACCGACGAGATCGCCCACTACGTGGTCGCCGGCTTCGAGATGACCGGCTTCGAGGCCGCCTTCTACATCGCGTCGGCCTCGGCGATCATCAGCATCGTGCTCGTGATGCTCCTCGTCGAGGACCCCGACATCGAGCCCGTGGAGTCGTCCGACGACACCTCGATCGCGATCCTGAACCACGACGGCGACAGCACGCTCGATCCGGTGTTCACCCTCGGGGTCGCCTCGCTGTTCATGGCGATCGGCATCGCGCTCCTCTCGGCCATCGAGCCCCAAGTCAACGCCCGGCTCGACCAGGGCGCCCAGCTGTTCGGTATCGAGTTTGCGGCGTTCGTGCTGATCCAGGTGCTGGTCCAGGCCCCGATCGGGAGCGCGAGCGACCGCATCGGCCGCAAGCCGTTCATCCTCGCCGGGCTCGCGATCCTCGTGCCGGCCACCCTCGCCCAGGGCCTCGTGACCGCGCCCTGGGAGATGATCGTCGCGCGGGCGGCCCAGGGCCTCGCGGGCGCGGCAGTGTTCGCCCCCGCGCTCGCGCTCGCCGGCGACCTCGCGCGGAAGGGTGCCTCGGGGACCCAGCTCTCGGTGCTCACGATGTCGTTCGGGCTCGGCACCGCGATCGGACCGCTCTCCTCCGGCTTCCTGGTCCGGTTCGGCTACGTCACACCGTTCGCCTTCGGCGCGCTGCTCGCAGCTATCGGGCTCGTGCTGGTCTACACGCAGGTTCAGGAGACCGTCGGCGCTGGGAGTGGGTCGTCCGCGGACGGGCAGGCGACCGCTCAGGACTGAATCCCCTCACTGGCCTTCTTCCGATTACGCCGCGAAGTCGTCGTACGTCGGGCGTTCGTACTCGCCGGGGAACTCCTCCACTGGCACCGCGACCTGCTCGCCCGAGTCCATGTCCTTCACCGTGTACTGGCCCTCCGCGAGGTCCTGTTCGCCGACGATCACCACCGTCTCGGCCTCGATCGAGTTGGCGTACTCCAGTTGGGCCCCGAAGCTCCGACCCGCGACGTCGGTCTCGATGACGTGGCCTCGCTCACGAAGCTCGCGGGTGAGTTCGGCGGCCGTCTCGCGGGTGTCTCCCACTTGAAGGACGTAGTAATCCGTCGTCAGCGACTCGTCCGGCCAGACACCGGCGCGCTGACAGAGCAGTGCGAGCGGGGCGAGGCCGAGCGCCACCCCGACGGCGGGGGTGGGCTGGCCGCCGAACCCCTCGATGAGGTCGTCGTAGCGCCCGCCACCGAAGACGGACCGACCCACTTCGCCGGTGGAATCGAAGCACTCGAAGACCATCCCGGTGTAGTAATCGAGCCCTCGGGCGGTGTCGAGCGAGAGCGTGCAGTACTCGCGCGCGCCAAGGTCGGCTGCCGCCGCGAGCACGGCTTCGAGATTCGCGACGGCGTCCTCGACGCGTTCGGTGCCGGCGAACTCGACGAGATCCGAGAGGTTCTCCTCGTCGGTGCTGAGCAGCGCGTCGAACTCCTCCGCCTCCTCGGTCGAGAGACCCGCATCCCGGAGGAGGCCGTAGTACTCGTTGGTTTCGAGTTTCTCGCGCTTGTCGACCGCGCGGATGGCGGCCTCGGTGTCGATGTCGCTCTCTATCGATTCGAGCAATCCCCCCAGAATATCGCGGTGACTCACGCGAAAGTCGAAGTCCTCGCTCGTGAGTCCCAACTCGGTCAGCGCGTCGGCGGCGTAGGCCAGGACCTCGGCGTCCGCCGTCGGTTCCGCCGAGCCGAAGATATCGACGTTGGTCTGGTAGAACTCCCGGAAGCGGCCCTGCTGGACCTGCTCGTACCGCCAGAAGGGCCGGGTCGAGACCCACTTGATCGGTTTCGAGAGCTCCTGTTGTTTCGCGACGACCATCCGGGCCACGGTCGGCGTGAGTTCGGGCGTCATCGCCACCTCGCGGCCGCCACGGTCGGTGAAGGCGTAGAGCTCCTCGACGATGTCGTCGCCGGACTTGTCGGTCCAGAGCTCGGCGCGTTCGAGAGCAGGAGTTCCGATCTCGCGGAAGCCGTAGCGTCGTGCGGTGTCCTCGAGGTCGTCGATGGCCGCCCGGCGTGCGGCCATCTCGCCGGGATAGATGTCGCGAAAACCCTTGATGCCGTCGTACATATATCTCGATTAGTGAATCCGGGTGTTCACCCTTACGGACTGCGACACTGCCAACGGGCCGGTAATCCGATGCTCCATCGCCGAAAACCGGTTCGACAGGGGTGGATCCCTCGAAGACGCGCATCGCCGGACGGATCGCTGACCGCCGGAGGCCCGAATCAATCGAAGTCCACGACGATCTGGTCGAGCGGGAGAGTACCGAAAGATGCCACGGGCGGGTCGAAGCGGTCGACGGCCAGTGGTTCCCCATCCGCCTCGGCCTGGTCGAACGCCGCCGTTCCCGGCGTTTCGCCGAGTATCGAGAACGAATCCACCAGATACGGCAGGCCGTTGGAAGCCAGCGATAGCGGCCGGTTCATGACGTGAAAGTGCAGGTGCGGAGCGATACTGTTGCCCGAGTTGCCGACCAGCCCCAGCACGTCGCCCCGCTCGACGTGGTCGCCTTCCGCTACGCGGATGCTGCCCGGCTGGAAGTGGGCGTACAGGGCGTAGTTCTCGTCGCCGAGATCGAGGATCACCGCGTTGCCGTCCGCCGCTTCGAGCGTGATCCCGTCCGGGAACGCACCCGGGACGTTCTCCGGGACGTCGTCGATCACCTCGACTACCGTAGCATCGGCGACCGCGATGGCTTCTTCCCCGTATATCGTGTAGCTTTCGAGGTCCTCCCGTGGTCCGTCGTAGATCCGGTCCTCGGTATCGAGTTGCTCGTAGTCGACCGCGTAGCGCTGTGCGAGCCAGACCTGCCCATCGACCGGCAGTGCCGCACGAGTATGGCGGACCGCGTCCCCGAACGAATCGGCCGCGATGTAGTTCGACCCCCGCAGCGGCGGCCCGACGGTGACGACCTCGCGCCGGTCAACCGTGACCTCGCCGACCGTTTCAACGAGACGTCGCTGGTCCGGCGGTGCGGCGTCGACCTGCAGCGACAATCGATGGCGCAGTTCATCGGGAACGTCGGACGGGTCGTCGACGGTCACGTGCAAGAACACGAGCGCCGTCATCGCCGGTCCCAACGACCCGACGCTGTCCCGTCTCCCTGCGGGTTGGAGGCGACTGGCCACCTCGTCGGCGTCGAGGGCGTGAATCACCGCATTGGCCTCCGTGTCGACCACTTCGAGCTTCTCTATCGTTACCGATCCGGTGGTGAAGTTCGTCACTTCGAGTTCGTACGCCAGGTAGGTCTGCCCGTCGGAACCGGTGAACGGGACCGGAGCGTAGCGCACCTCACCGACTGCTGGAGTGAACCTCTGGGCGACGTCCACCGGAGTCACGTCTTTCGATGGGCTTCGATGGGTCTCCATACCGGAAGCGACGGCACTCGCCGGCGACTTCGACGCTGCCGCGGTGGGTGCCGGGGCGGCGGCCGCTCGTCCTTCGCTACCGGTGCCGATTCCGACCCCGAAGAATCCGAGAGCCGAGCCTCTCAGCACGGTTCGACGATTGAGATCCATGACACTGCTACGGCTCGCCGATAGATAAAAACACCTAGCGATTCACATAAAAGTCCCGTCGGGTCGGGCGGGTGGTTATCGCCGCTTGATGTCGAAGCTCTTGCGGTCGGGTTTGAGTTCGGTGAGGAGTTCGCGCATCTGGTCGTCGTCGATCTTGTCGCCGAGTCGGCCGGAGCGCGCGAGCGCGAACACCTGCTGTTCGACCTTCTCGCCGAAGTCGGGTTTCGACATCTTCACCGAGTTGAGCCGCTGGCGCGCCTCGTCGGTGACGTTCTGACGGAGCACGGCCTTCTTCTGGGCTTCGGCCTGTTCCTGCTGGGCCTGTTGGGCCTCCTGGGCTTCCTGGGAGCCGCCGCCCTGCTGTTGTTCCTTCAGCTGTTCGAGCTTCTGTTCGCGGAGTTCCTCGATGTCTTCCTCGGAGCCGCTCATACGCCCCGTTGTGGACGACCGGACAAAAACCCGGCGGACACGGGGGCTCGCCGCCTCGTGGCCCGACGCGCGTCCCACGAGCTCCCTCCTCGCTGGGTTTATGCGCCCGTCGCCCCACCGACGACCATGACCGAGATCCATCCCGACGTCCACGACATCACGGTTCGGGAGGGCAACGGTCGGTTCCGAGTGTTCCTCGTCGACGGTGACACACCGACCCTGTTCGACTGTGGACTCGCCGACACCGTCGACGCGCTCGCCGCGGGCATCGAGGAGGTGGGGATCGACCCCGAACGCCTCGTCGTCACCCACGGTGACGGCGACCACGTCGGCGGGTTCGACGAAGTGGTCGAGCGCTACGGCGTCGAGACGTTCGTCCCGGCGGAGACCGACCTCGACACCGAACACGACCCCGACCACCGCTACGGCGACGGCGACCGGATCGGGAGCTTCGAGGCGGTCCACGTCCCCGGCCACACCGAGGACAACCACGTCCTGGTCGACGAGTCACGCGACGTCGCGGTGATGGGCGATGCGGTCTTCGGCTCGGACGTGCGCGGCCTACCGGCGGGCTACTTCGTCCTGCCGACCGCGTTCTACTCGACGGACCTGAACGCGGCCGACGAGAACCTCGAACGCTTGCTCGACTACGAGTTCGACGCCGGCCTCGTCTACCACGGCTCCTCGGTCACCGACGAGGCCGCCGAGAAACTCGACGCGTTCGTGAACTTCGCGAACAAACCCGACTGACTCCGGCCTTCTCGCATCCGTGGGCGGGACGTTCCTCACCTGTTCAGTGTGTGGATCGCCTTCCCCTGGGCGTTCTCGACGGCCTCCATCACCGTCTCGCCGAGCGTCGGGTGGGTGTGGATCGTGGCGGCGACGTCCTCGAGGGTTGCGCCCATCTCGATCGCGAGACCGAACTCCGCGACGAGCTCCGAGGCCTCGGGGGCGACGACCTGCGCGCCGAGGATGAAGCCCGCGTCGTCGTCGGCGACCACGCGCGTGAACCCGTCGGTGTCACCGAGCGTGAGCGCGCGGCCGCTCGACGCCATCGGGAATTTCCCGACGACCGGCGAGAAGCCCGCTTCCTCGGCCTCTTCTTCGGTCATCCCCACCGTCCCGATCTCGGGGTCGGTGAACACCGCGGCGGGGACGCTCTGATAGTCGAGCGCCGAGGGCTCGTCCGCGACGATCTCCGCGGCGACCTCGCCCTCCTTCATGCCCTTGTGCGCGAGCATCGGTTCGCCCGCGACGTCGCCCACGGCGAAGATGGATTCCACGTCCGTTCGGGCGCGGTCGTCGGTCGCGAGGAACCCGTCCTCGTCCGTTTCGAGCCCCACCGCGTCGAGGTTCAGGGTGTCCGTGACGGGCGCGCGTCCGACCGCCACCAGCACCTTCTCCGCGCCGAACTCCGAGACGTCCCCATCCTCATTCTCCGTGCGGACGGTGATGCCGTCGCCCGACTCCTCCCAGTCGCTCGCGGCCTCGCCGAAGAAGAAGTCGATGCCGAGGTCCTCGGCGCGGTCCCTGACGACCTTCGAGACGTCGTCCTCGTAGGGCGGCAGGATGTCGTCGAGCATTTCTACAACGGTGACGTCGGTCCCGAGCTTCGCGAAGACGGTCGCGAGCTCCATCCCGATGTAGCCCGCGCCGACCACCACGAGGCTGTCGGGGACCGAATCGAGCGCGAGCGCGTCACGCGAGGAGATGACGTGCTCGCCGTCGAACTCGAAGTTCGGGACCTCCACGGGTCGCGAGCCGGTGGCGACGATGGCGTGCTCGAACTCGATGGATTCCGAGCCCTGGCCATCGCCGCTGTGAGCAACTCGTACCGTGTTCTCGTCGGCGAACTCCGCGCGGCCCTCGACGAGGTTGACGTCGTTGGCCTTACAGAGCTGTTCGACGCCGCCCGTGAGCTGGTCGACCACCTCGTCCTTCCAGTCGACCATCCCCGCAAGGTCCACCGCCGGGTCGGCGTGGATGCCCATCGCTTCGGCCTCGCGTGCGTCGTGGGCCACGTCCGTCGCCGAGATCAGCGCCTTCGAGGGGATGCAGCCGTGGTTCAGGCAGGTCCCGCCGTAGGCGTCCTTCTCGACCAGCGTGGTGTCGATGCCGAGCTGGCCCGCGCGGATCGCGGCGACGTAGCCCCCGGGACCCGCGCCGATGATCAACAACTCCGTGCCCGTCGTGACGTCTCCAACGACCATGACCGATCCAGACGCGCTGGCGTGAAAAACAGGGGGGTTGTACCGGCCGCTCCGTTCGGTCTACTCCAACAACAGGAGCTGCGGGTTTTCGAGGTACTTCATCACCCGGTTGGTGAACTGGGCGGCGACCGCGCCGTCGATCACCCGGTGGTCGATCGAGAGCGAGAGGGTCATGACGTGGCGGGGAACGATCTCACCGTCGACCACACGCGGCTTCTCCTTGATCGCGCCGAGCGCGAGGATCGCGACCTCGGGGACGTTGATGATCGGGGTCGCGTACTCGCCGCCGATCGCGCCGACGTTCGTGATCGTGAAGGTGCCGCCCTGCATCTCCTCCCGACTGATCGAGCGCTCGCGGGCTTTTCCAACGAGTTCGTTCATCTCGGAGGCGAGTTCGAGCAGGTTCCTGTCGTCCGCGTTCCGCACGACGGGTACCATCAACCCGGCATCGGTCGCGGTCGCCACGCCGATGTTGTAGTAGTGTTTCTCGACGATCTCCTCTGCCTCCTCGTCGAGCATCGCGTTCATCGACGGGAACGCCCGGAGCGCGGCGACGCAGGCCTTCATCACGAACGGCATATACGACAGGCCGATGCCGCGCTCCTCGGCCTCGGCCTTGAGCTCCGAACGGGTCTCGACGAGTTCGGTCACGTCCACCTCGTCGTGGTGAGTCACGTGCGGCGCGGTGGCCTTCGAGCGCGCCATCTGCTCGCCGATCGTCCGTCGAACCCCGCGGTACGGAACCCGTTCCTCGCCGCCCGATTCGGCGAGCGCCGCCCGGTCGGCGTCCTGGGCCGCGCGCTGGGACTCGGCGAACGCCTCGACCGCCGCGGGCGTGACAAACGCCTCGCCGTCGCGTTCCTCCTCGGTCGGGATGCTGTCGATATCGACACCCGACTCCTCGGCGAGTCGGCGGGTCGCGGGTGCGGCGAGGGTCCGCTCGCGGTTCGCGCTCCCGGTCGTCACCGCCGGCTCGGAACTGGTCCCATCGTCGCTTCCGACCCGCTCGACGGCGGACTTCGGGGCCGGGTCGTCGGCCGTGGGTTCGTCAGCCACGGGTTCGCTGTCCTCACTTTCTGCGGCCGCCCGCACGTCCGTATCGCTGACCCGGCCGCCGGGTCCCGAGCCGTCGACCGTCCCGATGTCGACGTCGAGTTCGCGGGCCAACCGTCGAGCGCTCGGGGCGGCGAACACCCGGCCGTTCGAAGCCGAACCGCTTCCGTCGTCGCTCGCCCCGTCGTCCTTCGACTCCACCGCGCCGACCTCGGAGCGGGTCTCGGTCGCGGTGTCGGTTCGCGTCTCCGCCGGGTCCTGACCTCCCGTCTCGTCGCCCGCCTCGGCGAACGTGATTATCACCGTGCCGACGGGGACGAGTTCGCCCGCGTCGGCGTGGATCTCTTTCACGGTACCGTTCACCGGCGAAGGAACCTCCACGACGGCTTTGTCGGTCTCGACCTCGGCGACGGGCTGGTCCTCTTCGACCGCGTCGCCGACCTCGACCAGCCAGCCCACGATCTCGCCCTCGGCCACGCCCTCGCCCACGTCCGGGAGTTCGAACTCGCGCACCATCTAAAAGTCCGCAGCCTCCCGGATCCCGTCCTCGATCCGCGCCGACTCGGGGAGGTAGTAGTCCTCCAGCGCGTAGAGCGGGAACGGTGTGTCGAAGCCCGTGACTCGTTTTACGGGTGCTTCCTGATAGACCAGCGCCTCCTCCTGGATCGTGGCGGTTATCTCGCCCGCGAGGCCGCCGGTCTTCGGGGCCTCGTGGACCACTACGGCCCGTCCCGTCTTCTTGAACGACTCCAGGATCGCCTCGTCGTCGAGCGGTGAGAGCGTCCGGAGGTCGATCACCTCGGCGTCGATTCCCTCCTCGGCGAGGGTTTCGGCCGCCTCCATCGTCGGGCGGGTCATCGCGCCCCAGGTGAACACCGAGACGTCGCTCCCCTCGCGCCGGACCGCGGCCTCGCCGAGCGGCAGAGTGTAGGAATCGTCCGGCACCGCGCCCCGGAAGGCCCGGTAGATGAGCTTGGGTTCGAGGAAAATTACTGGATCAGGATCGCGGATCGAGGCGGCGAGTAGGCCCTTCGCGTCGGCGGGCGTGCTCGGCACGACGACCTTCAGCCCCGGCTCGTGGACGAAGAACGCCTCTTTGGACTCGGAGTGGTGTTCCGGCGCGCGGATGCCGCCGCCGTAGGGCGCGCGGATGACCATCGGACAGTTGAACCGCCCGCGCGAGCGGTTGCGGAGCCGGCCCGCGTGCGAGACGATCTGGTCGAAGGCGGGGTAGATGAACCCCATGAACTGGATCTCGGGGACGGGCTTGAGGCCGTAGGCCGCCATCCCGATGGCAGTACCAATAATTCCTGATTCGGCGAGCGGGGTGTCGATCACGCGGTCGTCGCCGAACTCGTCGTGGAGGCCCTGGGTCGCCCGGAACACCCCGCCGTTCTTGCCGACGTCCTCGCCCATCACGAGCACGTCGTCGTCCCGCTCCATCTCGCCGTAGAGACCGTCCCGGACCGCCTGGACCAGGGTGAGGTTCTGGGTCGATGCGTCGTCGTCGAGCTGTTGTATCGTGCTCATTATTCGAGGAGGTCCGCGTCGCCGTGGCTCTCGCGGAGGCGTTCGAGGTACTGTAACTGCTGGTCGAGGCGTTTGGGCATCCCGTCGTAGACGTCGGCGAACATCTCGGCGGGGTCGGGGCGCGCGTGGGCCTCGGCGGCGTCGATCGCCTCGGCCACCGCGTCCTCGATGTCGGTCTCGATCGCGTCGATCCGGTCGTCGTCGAGGATGCCCTCGTTTTCGAGGTAGGTTTCGAGCCGTGGGATCGGGTCCTTTCGTTTCCACTCCTCGACCTCGCCCTCCTCGCGATAGACCGATGGATCGTCGGCGGTGGTGTGGGCCCCGAAGCGGTACTGGACTGCCTCGATCATGGTCGGACGGGGCTCGTCGTCGGGGTTCTTCGCCTTCTCGACGGCGAGTTTCGTCGCCTGGTAGACCGCGAGCGGATCCATCCCGTCGACCTGGATCCCCTCGAACCCGTACGCGTCGGCCTTCTGGGCCAGTGTTGCGGACGCGGTCTGGCGCTCGCGTGGGACCGAAATCGCCCACTGGTTGTTGTTACAGAAGAATATCGTGGGCGTATCGAACACGCCCGCGAAGTTCATCGCCTCGTGAAAGTCGCCCTCGCTGGTCGCGCCGTCGCCGAAGTAACAGAGGAAGGCCTTCTCCTCGCCCTTCAGCTTCGAGGCCCACGACGCGCCGACCGCGTGGGGAAGCTGGCTCGCGATCGGGACCGCGGGCGTGAAGATGTTGGCGTCGTCGTCGCTGTACCCTACCTCGTGGCCCATCCAGTAGAGCAGGGTGCGTTCGAGCGAGAAGCCCCGGATCAGGGTCGCGCCGTGTTCGCGGTAGCTCGGGAACACCCAGTCGTCGTCGGCGAGCGCGTGGGCGCTCCCGACCTGTGCGCCCTCCTGACCGGAGAGCGGCGGGTAGGTCCCGATACGACCTTGGCGCTGGAGGCTGACCGCGCGCTGGTCGAAGTGGCGAACGAGACGCATCTCGCGGTACATCCCCACGAGCTGGTCCTCGTCGAGGTCGGGTGCCCGCGCGCCCTCGCGCAGCCCGCCGTCCTCGTCGAGTACTTCGATCCGGTCGCCGGGGTCGTGCTGTAGCGTACTCACGGACGGGGACACCTCATTGACATGTTCGATCCTTCGATTGCCACAGGTATATTCTTTTTGTAAAAACCTTCTTGTGGGTGCCATTCTTGCCGACCACTTCGGTTAAACCACGTATGTGTCTACTTCACACACCTGTCTCTCGACGTTCGTCAACAGTTATCATTGATCGTCGACGAATCGGACGGCAGGCGCTCGGAGCCTGGAGACGGTCGGCGCGCGCTCGCGGTCGTGCGCGAGCGGACGTGAGCATGCGACCGCGGACATCGATGCGAGCGGCCCTTTTTAGTCCAGGTTTTTGCGAGGAGTGGTTCGCCGAAGGCGAACCCGACGAGGAAAAAAGTGGGCGTGGAGGCGTGTGGCTGTCGCGAGGCGGTGCGGTCTGCGGTTCTCAATTGTGTCGGGTTAGCAGCGGTCCTCGAAGCGATTCGGCTCTACTACGTGTTTTCTCGAAGAACAACCCGAATTACGCCGAGTTCGCGGCGGCCCGCGCGCTCTTGCGCGCCGCCTCGACCGAGCGCCCCTCACGAACGACTGCGTCCACGAACAGCTCGCCCGCCTTGTACGACGAGCGGACCATCGGGCCGCTGGCACAGTAGAGGAAGTCCAACTCCTCCTCCGCGACCCGTCGCCAGGTCTCGAACTTGTCGGGGTGGACGTAGTCGGAGACGTCGAGGTGGGTTCGGGAGGGCTGGAGGTACTGGCCGAGGGTCACGACGTCGACGTCCGCTTCCCGCAGATCCGAGAGCGTCTGGTAGACCTCGTGGTCGTACTCGCCGAGGCCGAGCATCACCGAGGTCTTGGTGTACCCTTCGAAGGTGTCCGCCGCGTGTTCGAGCACCGAGAGGGACTGCTCGTAGCCCGCCCGGCGGTCGCGGACGGGCCACTGGAGCCGCGAGACGGTCTCGATGTTGTGGGCGATCACGTCCGGGCCCGCCGCGATGATCTCGTCGACGAGGTCGAGGTCGCCACGGAAGTCGGGGATCAGTACCTCGATCAGGATCTCGGGGTCGCGTTCCTTGATCGCCGCGATGGTCCGCGCGAAGTGGGCCGCCCCCTGGTCCGCGAGGTCGTCGCGGTCGACGGAGGTGAGCACCACGTAGTCGAGCCCGATCTCCGCGACCGCCGACGCGACGTTCTCGGGTTCTTCGGGGTCCAACGCGCTCATCCCGCCGGTCTCGACGTCACAGAAGTTACAGCCGCGCGAGCACCGCTCGCCCATCAGCATGAACGTCGCGGTGCCGGGACCCTCGCCCGCGCGCCCGGACCAGCACTCGCCCATGTTGGGGCAGTTGGCCTCCTCGCAGACGGTGTGGAGGTCGCGGTCCCGCAGGGTCCGTTTGATGTCGGTGAACCGCTCTCCCGACGGCGGGCGGCTCTTCAGCCAGCCGGGTTTTCGCGCGCGACTCATTGGTGTCCCTCCGGGTCGCGTCGGCAAAAGGGTGGGGTTCGCCGTCACGACGCGACCGGCCTTCCACCGCGAGGGAGACCCCGGCCTTCCGTCCCATCCGGAAGACGAGCGATTAATTACTATGACATTTGAACGGCCTCCGTGCTCGACCTCTCGTCAGAGGACATCACCCAGGGGTCGCTGACACGGGCACTGGTCGTGCTCGCGACCCCGTTGTTGGTCCAGAACCTCGTGCAGGTCGTCCAGCAGGTGGTCGACCTCTTCTTCCTCGGGCGGCTGAGTTCGGCCGCGGTCGCCGCGGTGGGGCTCTCGCTCCCGGTCCTCGCGCTGTGTTTCGCGTTCGTGATCACGCTCCCGTTCGTCGGCACCCAGATCCTCGTCTCCCAGCGCGTCGGTGGCGAAGACGTCTCCGGGGCGCGCCGGGCCGCCGCGACCGGGCTCGGGGTCGCGGTGGTGCTCGGGGTCGTCGGGGGGCTCGTCCTCTGGGTCGGGGCGCGCCCGCTCGTCGACCTCCTCACACGGCTCCAGCCGGGTGGAGCGAACGTCACGGCGCTCGCGACGGTCTATCTCTCGGTTGTCGCGGTCGGCCTGCCGGCGGCGGCCGCGAGCGACGCGATCGAGGCGGCCTTCGTCGGTTGGGGCGACTCGCGCGCGCCGCTCTACGTCTCGGTTGCCACGGTCGCGACCAATCTCGTGCTCGACCCGATCCTGATCTTCGGGTTCGGGCCGGCCCCCGCGCTCGGGGTGGAGGGCGCGGCGCTCGCCACGGTCGCCGGCTACGTCGTCGGCTTCCTGCTCGCGGCGGGTCTCGCGCTCGCTGGCCGCGACGGCTGGATCTACACCCGGGCGACCGCTCGGTTCGATACCGATGACCTCCGGGAGCTGTTCGACGTCGGCGCACCGATCGCTGGACAGGGGGCCGTGCGCCAGGTCGTTCGGGTCCTGATCGTCACGGTGGCGTTCGCGGCGGGCGGCACGGCGGGCCTCGCGGCCTACTCCATCGGCGGTCGGGTTGCCTCGGTCGCCTTCGTGCCCGCCCTCGGCCTCCAGCAGGCCGCCCAGAGCGTCGTCGGGCAGAACCTCGGTGCCGCGGAGCCGGACCGGGCGAGACGGGCGACCTATCTCGGGGTGGCGATCGCCGGCGGCGGGCTCGCGGTCATCGGTACCGTTCAGTGGCTCTTCCCGGTGCCGGTCGCCACCCTGTTCGCGCCGGCGCTCACCGACCGCGCGCTCTCGCTCTCGGTCTCGTATCTCGAAATCCTCGCTTACGGTTATCCCGCCATCGGTGTCGCCTACCTTTTCGAGGCGGGCTTCAACGGCGCGCGCCGGACCCGCACCAGCCTCGTCACCACGCTCGCGCAGTTCTGGGCCGTCCGGCTTCCGATCGCCGCGGGTGTGGGAGTCCTGTTGGGTGTCGGCGTCGTCGCCGTGTTCTGGGCCGTGACGATCTCGAACCTCGCCGCCGCCGTCGGTCTCTGGTTCTACTACCGCCACGAGACCGGCGATGGAATGCTCGACCGGGCGAGCGAGCGCGCCAGCGCCTGATCGGCGGACTGAGCGGGCGTTTCACTCCCCGGGGAGGCGTCGAAGCCGTTCGTCGGTCCCCGCGACGACGAGAGTATCGCCGTCGGCGATCCGGACGGTGTCGTCGGTCAGGAACTCCCCATCGCGTTCGAGGCCAACGCCCACCCACTCCTGGTTGGCGCTCCGCTGGATCTCCCCGAGGTCCTGGCCGACGAACTCGTCGCTCTCGACCCTGGCGAACCGTATCTGCCCGATCGGATGCACCACCGGCTCCCGGTGGGCCTCGGCGGCGAGGAGTCGTGCGATCGTCCGTCGCTCGGAGAGCACGTAGTCCGCCCCCGCGTCGAACCCCTTCGCCACGTCCTCCGCGTTGGTCACCCGAACCAGGATGTCGATCTCCTCGGCCATCGACCGACCGACCGCCGTGGCGAGCAACGCGGTCTCGTCGTCGTCGACGGCCACGACGAACGCCGTCGCGTCCTCGATACCGGCGTCCGCGAGCACGGGTCCGTCGCTCGCGTTCCCCACCACGTCCGCCCCCGTGCTCTCGTCCACATCGATGGTGGTGACGTCGACCCCGTCCGGGAAGTGTTCCGTGACCGCCGTTCCCGCCTCGCCGAGCCCGGCGACCACGACGCTGTCGTACGTCGTCAGCGACCGGAATCCGTCGTTCTCGCCGTGAACCGCCTCGAAAGCGGCTTCGGGCCCGACGACCACGAGCACCGCGTTCGGCGACAGCCGTTCCGACGACCGGGGCGGAAGCCGTAGCTCACCGTCGATCCACGCCCCGACCAACGTCAGGTCCGGGTTCGCCACGATGGGTGTGTCCTCGACCCGCGCCCCGGCGAGCGGCCCGTCGTGGCGGACGACCAGCTCCCGAACCACGGTCTCCTCGCCGATGGCGTCGGCCGCGGTTGCGAACGTCGCCGTCGCCGTCGCCTTCTCGGCCAACTGGCGGCCGATGAGCGACGGGACGCAGACCACCCGGTCAACCCCGATCTGTTCGAGCGCCTCCTGCCGGTCGGGGGTCTCGGTGAGCGAGAGCACCCGCACGTCCTCGTTGCACTGGTGGGCCGTTAGCGCGACGCTGGCGTTGCGCTCTCGTGCGTCCATGACCACCAGCGCCGCGTCTCCGACCCCGGCCCGTTGGAGCGTCTCCGTCTTCGTCGGGTCGCCGTCGATGACCTGGTAGTCACGATTCGAGAGGTCGATGGCCTCGTCCTTGTCCGGGTCGACCAGGACGTAGTCGATCCCTGAGGCCTCGAACTCGTCGAGCAGCACGTCCTTCCCCCGACCGTACTCGCAGACGACGACGTGGCCGTCCTTCGCGGTCAGACGGTCGTCGAGCACCACCGGGGCGCGCTCGAACAGCGGGATGATGAGGATGCGAAGCGTGATGAAGCCGATGAGCACCCCGGATATTTGGTACCAGATGACGAGGAGGTTCATGTACGGCGTCACCCACGGTGAATCGGCCCCGTAGCCCGTGGTGGTCATCGTCTCGACGACCGTCTGGAGCGCGTGGAATATCGTGATGTCGTCGCCCTCGAGGGTCCGCATCCCGGCCTGGTAGATGACCGCGTACGCGACGAGCACCGAGACGAGCGCCGTCAGGAACTTCACCACCGTTCGCTGTCGTTCCGTCATGTCGTCGATGGAATCGATGGACCGAAGCTGGCGGAGCTGTTGTTCGAGCGGTCCCTGGGGCTTCTCGGAACTCATTCAGTTTGGGTGCTCACGTAGCCCCCATGAGAGTTTGGCTTGTCCGTGCGGTGGATAGACTGATACCGTTCTCGGCTCAATCGTCGCCATGTCCGCGCCAGTGGCGACCATCACCGACCGCGTCCGCGGGGCCTGGGAGTACTACCGGCGCTACACACTGCGGCGAACGGGCGTCCACGCCGGCGCGACGGCGGCGCTCACCGTCCTCGGCCTGCTCGCGTACTACGAGCGCTGGTTCGCCCTCGTGGCGATCGTCGCCTACCTGCTCCCGCCGGTCTACCTCTACCTCACCGGCGACGACCTCTCCGAACCCGAATCCCGACCGGCGGACCCCGAACCCGCGGTCGCACCGAACGACCACGCCTCCAGCACCACTGGCGTGGTTCGGGACGCCGATGCGGACTTCGACGGGGCCGATGCGGATTTCGACGGGATCGACGCGGACTCGGACGGGGCCGATGCGGACTCTGACGGAGTCGATAGGGATTTCGACGGCTATGATGCGGACTTCGATGGGATCGATAGAGACTTCGACGGCCACGACGCGGACTCCGATGGCGACACGGATTCGGACGGCGACGACGGGGACACGGACAGCGATTCCGACGGCGACTGAACCGTTGCCGGACCGCTCGAACGCTCGCCGGCGGTTCCCGATGCGGGAGAAGAAACGCCTTTGTCGGCCCCACCCCCAGTATCGTTTCACGTGATCACCGTCGCTTCGTCCGACCCGCGAGGACCGACGCGGGACCGCCGGGGGCGGGCTCCGTGAGCACCGTCGTTTCGCGTTGCTCACGACGAACTCACGGGGTCAAATCCACGAGGTTGACCCCATGAGCCCCGTTGCGTCACTCCGTTCGCAACGAACGAATACGGATCCCCCTACGGGAGGATCCGTATGAGCGTCGCCGAGACGGTCCCCGAGTTCGCCGACGCGTTCGCCTTCGAGGAGTTCAATCGGATGCAACGCGAGGCACTGCCGGCGATCCTCGAACGCGAGGAGAACGTCGTCGCCAGCGCGCCCACCGCCTCGGGCAAGACGGCCCTCGCCGAGCTCGCGATCTGCAAGTGTCTCCAGTCCGGTGGGACGGCCCTCTTCATCGCGCCGCTCCGCGCGCTCACCAACGAGAAGGAATCCGAGTGGGAGCGCTTCGAGTCGATGGGCTACTCGGTCTACGTCGTCACCGGCGAGCGCGACCTGGTCCCCCACCGCGCCGAGCGCGCCGACATCCTCGTGATGACCCCCGAGAAGGTGGACTCGGCCACGCGGAAACACGACTCCCCCAGATACGGCTTCATCACCGACGTCTCGTGCTGTGTGATCGACGAAGTCCACCTCCTCGACTCCGAGAAGCGGGGCAGCGTGCTCGAAGTCACCATCTCCCGGCTCCGGCGGCTCTGTGACCCCCGCGTGGTCGCGCTCTCGGCCACGATGCCGAACGTAGACGACATCGCCGACTGGCTCGACGCGCCTCCCGAGACCACCTTCGACTTCGGCGACGAGTACCGACCCGTCGACCTCGAATCCAGTGTTCGGACCTACACCCACGGCGAGAACGCCTTCGCCGACAAGTACCGTCGCCTCTATCGCGCGCTCGACCTCGCCGAAGAGCACATTCGGGACGGCGGTCAGGCGCTGGTGTTCGTGGCCTCGCGCCAGGACACCGTCCGTGCAGCCGAGAAGGCCCGCGACGAACTCGCCTCACGGGACGTGCCGATGGGCGCGCGCGGCGACTACGACTTTCACACCGAGAGCCAGGTCCTCGAGAACCAGACCCTCCGGAACTCCGTGCTCGACGGCGTGGCCTTCCACCACGCGGGTCTCTCGCGGTCCGACAAGGATCACGTCGAGGAGTGGTTCCGCGAGGGGAAGGTCCAGCTCCTCTTCTCGACCTCGACGCTCGCGTGGGGGGTGAACCTCCCCGCGCGGTGTGTCGTGATCCGGGATACGAAATATCACGACCCACTGGAGGGGGAGGTCGACATGAGCCCGCTCGACGTGCTCCAGATGCTCGGGCGCGCGGGCCGACCGGGCTACGACGACGCGGGCTACGCCTACGTGGTCTGTGACGCCGCCGACGCCGACAAGTACCGAAAACTCCTCCGCGACGGGAAGGAGATCGACTCCCACCTCGCCGCGGACCTCGACACCCACCTCAACGCTGAGATCGCGATGGGGACGATCCGGGACGTAGGCGACGTGATGGACTGGCTCGAAACCACCTTCGGGTTCGTGCGGGCGAAGAACGGTCACGTAACCGACGCGGTCGAGAGCCTCCGCGAGGAGGTTCGTGAGACTCTCTCCGAACTCCGAGACCGTGGGTTCATCGAGACGGACGACCTCGACATCGCTGCGACGCCGCTCGGCACCCTGACTTCGTCGTACTACCTCCGGCTGCCGACCGCTCGCCGCTTTTTCGACCTCGCGGGGACCGACCCGAGCACGAGGGCCATCCTCGAAACCGTCGCGAAGAGCACGGAGTTCGACAGCGTCAACGCCCGCCGCGCCGAGCGCGACGCCATCGCGGGCGTGCTCGGCTCCGGCGGCGACCTCGAACCGGGCACTCGAAAAGTGCTCGCGATCCTCGAATCCAGCACTCGTGGCTCGACGCCCTCCGAACTCCGGAGCGACGCGTGGGTCATCCGCCAGAACGCGCTCCGCCTCCTCGCCGCGCTCGGGGCCTTCCTCGACCGTTTCGGGTCGGCGTGGGAGGCCAACCGGGCGTGTCGCGTCGCGGCGCGCATCGAGAACGGGGTCGACGAGGACGCGGTCGCGCTCACCGCCATCGACGGCGTCGGGCCGGGCCGGGCGAGCAAACTCGCGAGTTCCGGGATCGAGACCCCGGCGGACGTCGTTTCGGCCGGAGTCGACGAACTCGTCGAGATCGGGCTCTCGGAGGGGGTCGCCGAGCGGGTGGTCGAGCGTGCACGCGCCCTCCCCGCGCTCGACATCGACTGGGGGGCCTTCCCCGAGCGGATCGCGCGCGGCGAGAACGACCTGTGTGAGGTCACCGTCGAGAATCGAGGCGAGGGCGCGCGGGCCGGGCTTCGGGTGACGGTCAACGACACTCAGATGACCGAAACCGCGTCGTTCCTCGGGAGCGAGACCCTCCCCGCGCCGGTGTTCGGCGGGGACCCCGACACGCTGACGTTCGCCGTCGAGGTCGTCTTCCCCGACCTGCCGCTCCCGCCGGTTACGGAAACGAGGACTGTGTGGGTGGATTGAGTCGCTGCTGAAAACCGATTCGCGTCGGGACCAACCACTGTGGCGCGCGCTTGCGGTCGTGCGCGAGCGGACGTGAGCGTGCGACCGCGGACACTGTGCGAGGGATGAGCACCACAGCGAGTGCAACGAGCGAGGAGCGCAGTCGGTTGGGGAGGCTCGTGGTTGCCGCGGGGCGGTGGCGGGAGCGGTGCGGAGTGATTAGTGATTGCACCGCGAGTGAGCCGGAGGCGAACGAGCGGCCTTTTTAGCCCAGGTTTTTGGGCGGGGGTTGAGCGCGAGCGAACCGGAGGCGAGGAGCGCGATTCCCCCGTCGAAAAAAGTGGGGTCCGGTAGCTTCAACCCGTCCCGCCCGAAACCCGAACCCATGACGAGCGACGGTCACGAGAAGCTCGCCGCCGCGCTCGACGCGCGCTCGCTCTCCTTTCCGGTCGAACCCGATGAAGTCGTCGAGAAGAGCGTGTTCGATGCCGATCCCGATGCCGTCCCCGAGACGACCTTCCCGCAGTCGGTCGCGAGCGGCGGGCCCGAATCGACCGGGGTAGTCGTTTGGACCCGTATCGACCCCGAGGCGTATCGCGAGGACGAACCCCTGGGGATCGAGGTCGCTCACGACCCGGACTTCGACGAGGTCGTCCACCGTGGGACCGTCGCCGCCGAGCACGTCACGCCCGCCCACGACTACGCCGTCTCGGTGGATCTACTGGGGCTGCTCGACCCCGACCGGTTCTACCACTACCGCTTCACCTACGACGGGGTTCGAAGCCGAGTCGGGCGGTGTCACACGCTGCCCGCCGCGGATTCGAGCCCCGATTCGCTCCGGCTCGCGGTGTTGACCTGCCAGGATTATACAAATGGGTACTACGGCGCGTACCACCGCGTCGCGGAGGAGGACGTCGACTTCGTCGTCCACGTCGGGGACTTCATCTACGAGTCCGTCGCGGGCGACTACAAGGGTCGGGGGAGTCCCGACCTCCCCGACCGGGACCTCGAACTGCCGAGCGGCCACGACCTCGCGTGGACCCTTGAGGACTACCGCTATCTCTATCGGGCCTATCGCTCGGATCGGTTCCTCCAAGAGGCGCTCGAACGCCACACCATCATCGCGGCGCGCGACGACCACGAGTTCACCGACAACGTCCACTGGGACCCCGAGGTCGGCGCGCCGCGCGGGCCCAACCACCCCCGCGGGGAGGATCCCGAGTTCATGACCGGTCTCGCGGCGGACGCGCTCACGGCGTGGTGGGAGTACATGCCTTCGCGGATCGGGTTCGACGAGGATGCCGAGTCGTTCGGCGAGCGCTACCGGCTCTGGCAGTCCTTCGCGTTCGGCGACCTCGTGGATATCGTGATGACTGACGAGCGGCTCTACCGCGACCCGCCGCGCAACGCCGACAACCACCTGCCGGCGTGGTTCCCGCTCTCGTTCGGCTACGACGCGCCCGAACGGAGTATGCTCGGGACCGACCAGCGCGAGTGGTTCCTCGACGAAGTGCGCGATTCGGATGCAACCTGGACGGTATGGTCCGACGAGGTGCTGACGGTGCCGTTCCGGGTTGGGGTGGGGCCGTTGACGCTGCACCCCTCCGAGAGCGGCTGGGACGGCTACGGCCACGAACGCCGACTCATCACCGACGAGGTCGCGCGGGCCGACATCGAGAACTTCGTCACCCTGACGGGGGACATGCACTGCTACATCGCAAGCTATCAGCAGACCACCTACGAGAACCCCTTCTCGCACGTCTTCGGCGGCGAACCGGAGAACACCGACCACCGGGTCGGCGTCGAGTTCATGACGCCCGCGATCACGAGCGTGACGGTCAGCGAGGGCCTCGGGGCCAGCGGTGGACTCTGGGGCTCGGTCTCCGAGAAAATCCTCTCACCGTTCGTCCGGGCCCAGAACCCACACATCGAGTTCTTCGACAGCCACCACTGGGGCTACTCGGTGGTGGAGTTCACGCCCGAGGAGTGTACCTACACCGCCTACTCGGTGGACAAACTCGACGACTCGTCCGACCCCGACACGGAGGTCATGGTCGCGCTCCGGGTGCCCGAGGGCCGGGTCGAGATTCAGGACCGTTCGCTCGACGAAACGGATGCCTGAACCCATGTGCGGGCGGTGCGGTCGGCACGCGGCCCGCGCCGGGCGAGACGGCGAAGCCGTCTCGCTGGACGTGCGAACGGGCGCTTCGCGCCCGTGAGCAGACGCCGTCCGACGGGCGGCGCGCGACGCTCGTGCGAGGGATGAGCACCACAGCGAGTGAGTGGAACGAAC